>NZ_JAKDUI010000043.1 GCF_030457785.1 Psychrobacter sp.
TAAAAATTAAGCATTTGTGAAAATTACTATTCATATTGCTCAAGTTATAAAATGATGCATGCAGTTTTATTTACATTTTCTTACAATTAGTTTTGCTACGATTGCTCACGAGCAGATGGTCATCACAAAAAAAGAGCCCTTTTAGTTGAACTAAAAGGGCTCTTTTGTTAAGAATAAAAATCGGAACGTGCGTTTATCTAAATAGACCTGCTAAGTTGGCTAAAAACAACAAGGCAAAACTTGCTAAGAAAATCAAGCCAGCAATTGATAGGGCATTCATCGCAAAAGATAGCTTCTTGTGCTTTTTAACCAACGAGTAGTTCAACCAACCAAATATAGGCGCAGAAACAAACGCTGAAATCATAGCAAACTGGAGCATCGAACCTAGCTGCCCAGTAAAGAAGGTTATGATAATCAAACCGCCACCGATGGCATAAGTGGTCCAAAAGGCGATTTGTTTTTTATTGATTTCTTGTTCGCCCTTCAGCAAGCGCCAGCACTCTGCATTGGCGCGGCCATAGCCGTCCGCACACGTGATGGTGGTGCCAAACATGCACATAAATGCGACGAAGGCGACCAATAATCGTGACCATTCGCCAATCGTGGCGGTATACATGTTGATTAACTGATTGATATACGCACCACCAACCAGCTGAATCTCTTGACCTGAACCGTACTGCACGAATACACCCAATGACAAGAAGAACAACGCCAAAACACCAGAGACAATATAACCGACATTAAAGTCAAGTAAGCCTTGGCGATGGTTGGTGTGATCGGCTTTTACTTTCGCCGAAGTCCACATAGAAGTAATCGCAGCAAACTCAAGCGGTGCTGGCATCCAGCCCATAAGCGCGACGATAAAGCCCAAGGTCGCAAGGTTCCATGGTGATACAGCAACGAAATCAACCGCCATCACCGTTGGCTTGCCTGCAGCAATGATCACGGCAGCAATGGTAGCAGTAGTCAGTGCGATCATGATCCACTTGGTCACACCATCAAGCAATTTATAATGACCTGCAATCAAAAAGAACCAAGAGACAGCAACGATGACGAGCGACAATGTCATCGTGGATAGTCCAATATACTCTGGCAGCATGAAGCCCAATATCACAGCAGCAATCAACGATACCGCACCTGTACTAATAACCGCTGATAGTATAGAAAGGATAAAATAAATCCACAGATAGACTTTCGAGCGTTTGGCGTAACCTGCGATTAAACTCTCGCCCGTATCGTAAACATAATCTGTCGCAAATCGAAAAAACGGATATTTAAAAACATTGGCCAAGACAATCATGATGGCCAACTGCCACCCGTACAGAGCACCAGCCTGTGTCGATGAAATAAGATGCGACCCACCGATAGCAGCTGTCGCCATCAATATACCAGGACCGAAAATTCGCCAACTGAAGCCTTGTTGTTGGGCACCGTTGTCGGCAGCCGCGCTGGGGTTGTTGAGTTGTTGTACGGACATGAATACCTCGAAATGTTTATACGGTAAATCATCACTCACCTGTACCAATATGCCAGCACCTTGCGAAGGAGCGATATTAGCAGATTAGAATGATTAAGCAGGAAAGAGATTGTTGGTATATATTACTGTTTGTTTGGCAAATTATTCTATATAGTTCGCGTTATTGATAGTTATATCAATTGTTTGAACTAATTTTTTTTGGGCGTTCTTTATATCATATATACTGAGCTAATATCTGATATTTCACAATTACGATTCAAATTTTTGTTTTCGATATGTGATACCCCGTTTCTCATACACTCTATATGTTGCTGCTAACAGGTCTGGTATTTTTGGATGGATAAAATCTTTTAGGGTATGCAGGTAGATAGGGGAGGTCACATCTTCATGAATGAGACGCTGGTAACTAATCTGCTCGGTACGCACCGTTTTCAAACTGGCTGGTACTAACGTAATGCCTTCACCTGCAGCCACCAATCCGAGTGCCACTTGTAAATCACTGACGGGCGTGGTCATGTATGGTGATACTCCGTATTGAGCAAACAGATGTAGCAACGGCTCAGTGACTGGCTCGTTAGTAGAGATGGGATTATCAACCGACTCAGATTTGTTCTTGCCAGATCTCAGACTGGCTTTGCTTACCTTCGGTGATATCAATAGGTTTTTTGCTATCGGAAGGTGGGTTTGGTGGTATAGAATCAGACGGTTATTTGCCAAATCTATTAATCGTTGCTCTTGTACGTCTGCTAATGGGTGCGCTTTGGACAGTGCCACGACATAGCGCTCATGACGCAGTAGTATTTGCTGAGTCCATGGGTCTTTTTGGGCAAATCTTCCAAACCCAATATCAATCTCACCAGATTTTAGCGCATCTATTTGCTGATATGAGCTAATATCTTTAAGATTTACCTCGATATCGGGACTGCTCTGTTTGAGCATAGCAATGATTTCAGGCAGAAGCCCATAAAGGACAGAAGGCACGAACCCTATGTTTAAAACACTACTTGGCGCTGACAGGCGTTGTGTCATGCTAGTGACAGTTTCAATTTCCGTTAATATGGCACTAATCTTATCGTAGAAAAACATTCCAGCTTCTGTAAGGTGTAACGGGCGGTGATAACGATCGACCAACTCCACTTCCATCTCAGTTTCAAGCTGCTTGAGTAGGCGGCTCAAACTTGGCTGTGACAACCCCGTATTGGCAGCAGCAGCACTAAAACTTTTGTGATTAGCAATAGTAATAAAAGCATTCAGTTGTTTAATGTCCATAACGTTACACCTTCATACTAAAAAAAGAATATAATATTGCGTTTTTTTGTATCTTTGCTACCATAAATACACCTTTCAATGGTTTGCTAAGCATATCTAGTCGACGATTCAGAGGTGATACCGTTATCTACTTCAAATGACCGTTGACATCAATAAGCGCACACGATGAACAATAACAGATGCCTTGTTGATAAAACGTTAAAATGACACGTTTGTTTTTCGGCAGGGCAGTATTGATTTATCACCTCAACCAGTTAGGTACCATAAGTTATGAGCGATTCAGAGAATAATAGCCCTAATTTTAGCGAAATGCCGCCTGCCGAGGACGACAGTAATCTCAAGATCAACCCTCGTAGCCTCAGTGTATATGAGCAATACCTAAAATCTACCAAGGAAAAACTGGATCTAGAGCAGTCGAGTAAACCAAGTAAACCATTTACAAGTCGGTCATCGGGAGAAGGTACTTATGATTTTGATGACTTGGAATTTGACCCTTCTATAGACGATGCCACGCAATCAACCAAAAGTGCTGCAGTCATCAAGCCGCATAATAATACGACGCTGTATAATAAAACACCGACATATGCTGTTGCAAACGGCAGTTCGAGCAGTAGTAATAAGTATTTGGTTATGATTGCTGGTTTTTGTGCGTTGCTGCTGATTGTAACGATAGTTATCGTATTGAATGCAACAAATAGCCTAGTAAGTATAAGTGATGGTTTGTCTTCAGTAGATAACAAAGTTTCTCAAGTCAGTAATAATATATCCGTAATGGACTCAAAAAACGCTCGAGCTGCTGCCAAAGCACTTGCTGAAGAAAAAGCAGAAAAGGAAGCGCAAGCTGCTAGGTTAGCCGCGCTCAATGAAAATCTGAATACTATTGCGATCAATACTCGATCCACAGAGAGTAGACCGGCTACACCAGCTGTCACTAGAGTGCGTTCTATGCAGGTTGGGAAAGTAGATGTAGAACCGAGTATTAGCTATGATGACTTTAAAGATGAAGCACAAAACACTTTCTATCGTGAAACAAATTAGGCTGTCTTACTTTTCTGTTTTACTCTTCTATGGACAGTTTCATCCGTGCTCCCAGTGTTTTTATATTGCGCATGTTCGCCACAATTTTTCAGAAATTTTAGCCATGATTTGCGACTTAAATGATTGCCATGAGCTACCGTGTAAAGGCTTAGACTCTGTTACATCTTAACAATAATATTAAACCACTTCTCATCTCTATCTGCTCTTAGATCGTGCGTCAGCCAGATATTGTCATGAACACTGTGACTCAGTTTTTGTTTTAAAGCCTGCCAACGATCCTCATTCATATCACAAAAAAAACGCCCATTTTTGCTATGCTCACTATTGCCGTATTTAAATGAGGCATAAAAAACGCCATCATCTGACAGCATATATAACAACTTCTCAATTAATATGGGTAGCTCATCATAGGGCACGTGCAGCAAAGAAGCACACGCCCAAATCGCGGTAAATCTCTTTTGCCAGTCTTGTTTAACAATGTTTTCAAAGGTGGCGCAATGCCAGTCCACATTATTTTGATTCTTTGGATATGATAAGGTATTGGTTTTTGCAATATCGATTAATACCTCACTATTATCTATAGCAGTTACCTGAAAACCCAAGCTACCAAAGTAAATGCTATCGCGACCTGAACCGCAGCCTAAGTCTAAAATTTTTTGGTGGTTTGGTGAGCTATTGGGTATATTTTCTAAAAAAGGCTTATATAGCTGATGCATGTCCGCATTGATTGTCTGTTCAACGAATGACTGGGCATTATTATTGTAAAAGGCTAGGGTGTTTTCTTGCTTTGACATAAATTATCGATCTTCATTTATTATTGACTATATTTTAACTAGCTAAGTAAAAGCTACGCTACAAGCTTTTGAGCTTTACGGTTGTTCTTTGAGGATTGTCCGAAATCTCTCTACATAACCTTTCCAAGATTGCATTATCTGTACGCCAGTATTAATCTCAGCGTGCCATAAGTTAGTGAGGGTATCAGTAATCTTGAAATAGAGTAAGATAAAAAAGAAAGAATAAGATAAACTGCTTGCGCGGGCGTTGACTCGGTCCAATAAATTGGTATTAAGGCACATCATTATGAATCAAGCATCAAATGCTATAGAACATAAACCTGTATTTATGCCCAAAATCAATAGTAACAATCTGGTAAAAACAGATATGATTAGAATTGAACGGCATGTAGGATTTTCTAGCAGACAAAAGAAAAAAACCATCAATGATCTGCATCAAGTTATTTGTAAAAAGTACGGCTATAAGCAAGTACTAGAGCTGTCTAGCAAGTCTGGTAATAAGCTAAGCTTCCCGTTAAGCCCATTTAGCCTAAAGATTACCAATGAGCACGATGGGAACCAATACAGCGTCGAAAACGCTTTTCAGTCTAGCATGGTTTTTGAAGATGCTGGTCCATACGCTGATTTGCTAACAGCACCACCAAGACAGGCCAGAAAAGATGAGCGGTTGATAACATCCGGTGAGCTCATTGGTTACAATTATTTTGGTACGGAGTGGGGCGTAGAACCGTTGACGATGTTTTATGATTGGCTGTATGTGAATGCGCTTAAGCAGAATCCTCAGCTACATAAAGAAGTGATGCAATATCAAGCCTTCACTGACATCACCTTTAACCCTGCCAAGTCCATCCATTGCGCAGCTTATGCTCTGACTTTGTTTGTGGCGCTCAATAAACGAGGGCTACTTGATAATGTCGAAGATCCAAAGGCATTTTATGACTTGTGCAACGAGTTTACACTCAGCAATACCGAGCATCTTTTGGAAGAAGGCTGGATATAAGAACCATGACGTTGATGTTTTGAGAGTACCCCAAACTCTGTGCAACTGGCCTTTAGGTTAAATGCTAGAAAATCATGATCTCTACACATCTATTGCGACACACGTGTAAAGTCACTCTTAAGTGGCGAGTATGAAAGTCCTAAGTAGCGAATGTTAAATTTAATACCAATCAAAATCAGGATTATTACTCAATAGTAGTAATCCTGCTTCTGATTTAACGATTCTTGCAAATGTGCGACGAGTAGTCTCAACTTTTGATTCGGTTGCCGCGCCTTAGGATACACTGCATACATGCCAAGCTTTTTTCGTGTAAAGCCTTGCAAAATTTGCGTCAGTATATTTTTCTCCATCTCTTCATAAACCAATGCTTGTGGTAAAAAAGCGACACCTAAATCACTAAGCGCAGCTTTTTTAATCGCACTAAGATGATTACTATGAAACCGACCATAGACAGGAATCAGCTGCTTTGCACCGTCTATATATAACGGCCATACGTTGTTAGAAGCATTATCAAGCTTGTAGATCAAGCACTCATGACTCTCTAATTCTCCAGGTGTTTGAGGCATACCGTATTGCTTTAAATATCCTGGAGTCGCACATATCACCCATCGGCTGTCTATAAGGCGCTTTGCAATGAGCGAGGAGTCTTCGAGCTCAGCAGTTCTTATGGCTAAATCAAAACCCTCTTCTATCAAATCAACCAATCGATTGGTAATGTGTAAATCCACCGAGATTTCAGGGTGTTGCTTACAGAATTCGGCAATAGATTCGCTCAATATTAAGTTCGCTGAAACCACTGGCATGGTTATACGTATGTTACCTTTCATATCCTTACCGTAACCCGTTACCGCATTTTCGGCTTCTTGAAAAGCAGATTGAGCAATTTTAGCCTTGTTATAAAGCGTCCTGCCTGCATCGGTTAAGCTCAATTTCCGAGTAGTTCTATAAAGTAGCTGAGTATTCAAGTTCTTTTCTAATCTTGCAATGCGCTTGCTAACGACTGAGTTCGTTAGCGCTAGCTTTTCAGCGACCTTGGAAAATGACCCTTCATCAACAACTTGGACGAATAAAACCATGTCGTCAGCTTTAATCACATTCATGCTCCGATTGGTGTATTCGGTGTAGATTATAGCAAAAAAAGAAAATAACATTGTCCTTTTATGCAATATATCAATCCATTGACAAGGTGTAGACTGTTTTAAGATATTTTGAACGTGAGATCATAGACAAGTTGACATTACGATGCTTGGCTCTCTCCGCAAGACAGCTTGAGTAAATCAGCAGTCTTTGTTCGTAAATATTTAATATCATTTAGTCATTATCGGTCTTTCAAGGTAAAGGCTTAGATGACTTGTATCAAGGAAGATTAAGCGACAAAAAGGATATGATTTTGAATCAAACAATATATGGCCTACTGGCATTATTGCCCATCATTCTCTGTGGTGTTTTTTTAATAGGGTTGCAATGGTCAGCCAAAAAAACAATGCCAATCATCTTAGCTGTCACCGCTGCACTTGCTCTTTTCGTATGGGATATGACATTCACCCGAGTGTCTTCATCGATCATTCAAGGAACGGTCATCACCGTCTCAGTGTTGTGGATCGTTTTCGGTGCTATTTTCTTACTAAATACCTTAAAACACACGGGTGCTATTGCTGTTATTCGATCTGGGTTTACCAATGTATCGCCAGATAGACGTGTGCAAGCCATTATTATTGCATGGTGCTTTGGCTGCTTCCTTGAGGGTGCAGCAGGTTTTGGTACAGCCGCTGCTATTGCCGCACCTTTACTGGTAGCGATAGGATTTCCAGCGCTGGGCGCTGTGCTAATGGGAATGATGATACAAAGTACACCTGTATCGTTTGGTGCGGTCGGCACGCCCATTGTGATAGGCGTAAATAAAGGGTTGGATACCGCTGCTATCAGCACTCAGCTGGCTCAGCAAGGGCTAAAGTGGGGTGACTTTTTACAACTGATTACTAGTCAAGTTGCTATTCTTCATGGTGTCATTGGCACGTTTATGCCGCTCTTTATGGTAATGATGCTGACGCGATTTTTTGGTAAAAACAAGAGCTGGAAAGAAGGCTTGGCTATTTGGCCATTTGCTATTTTTGCGGGTTTGGCGTTTACAGTTCCCTATGCTTTAACCGGTATCTTTTTAGGACCAGAGTTTCCGTCACTGGTCGGCGGTTTGATCAGTATCACTATTGTTGTTAACGCCGCTAAAAGAGGATTTTTAGTACCAAAAACCACATGGGATTTCGAGCCACAAAAAAACTGGCCAAGCGAATGGCTTGGTAAATTAGTCGTTAGTAAGGAAGATTTGACACCAAGTTCAGATGACAAAAAGATGTCAGCAGCTATGGCGTGGTTCCCATATTTGTTGGTTGCATTGTTACTGGTCTGCTCAAGAATATTTTCTGAATTTGAATCTTTACTAAACAGTGTAACGTTGGACTTTACGTCAGTATTAGGCGAGGCAGATATTAGCGCTGGTTTTAATCCTTTATATTTACCTGGTGGGTTGTTGTTAATCAGTGCTTTGGTTGCCGCTTTTTTCCAAACCAAAAAACCAGGTAGTGCACTAAATAGTGCGCTCAAAGAGTCAAGCAAGACTGTATTGAGTGCTGGTTTTGTTCTTATCTTTACGATCCCAATGGTCAGGATTTTTATCAATTCAGGCGTCAATCTATCAGATGTGGCGAGTATGCCAGTTGCGAGTGCAGAATTATTTGCAGGTACTTTTGGTAATGTCTTCCCCTTAATTAGTGCAACTATTGGAGCGCTCGGGGCCTTCATCGCAGGTTCTAATACCGTTTCCAATATGATGTTTAGCCAATTTCAGTATGAAGCCGCAATTAGCTTGCGTATTTCACCTTCTATAATAATCGCAGCACAGGCTGTTGGTGCAGCAGCTGGCAATATGATTGCGATACATAATGTGGTGGCTGCTTCAGCAACGGTGGGTTTACTTGGTATGGAAGGCGCGACCCTGAGGCGCACGATTTTGCCTACTTTATACTATGTATTATTCTGCGGAATAATCGTTATGGCTGCCATTTACATTTTCGGTTTTCACGGTCCTTTAGCACCATAAGGCACATGCAACCCCCAAGATAAAGAGATTGATATGCATTCATCAAACCTTTTCCCATCAAATAACACCTCTGAATATGCGCTTAGTTCTGATCAGGTCTTAGACAAACTAACAACCATACTGGGTGCTAGTAATGTACAAGCAGATCCAGAAAAGAATGAGCACTACAGAATGGGATGGCGCTCTGGGGGCGGAAGTGCACTCGCCGTTTTGTTTCCGCAAACACTGCTGGATATTTGGCGCAGCCTCGAAGTGTGCGTTGCAGGTGACTGCATCATTATCATGCAAGCGGCCAAGACAGGACTTACCGAAGGCTCAACGCCCAGCGGCAATGACTATGATAGACCGGTTGTCGTTATCAATACCCTTGCCATAGATCAGTTGTATTTAGTCAACAACAACGAGCAAGTGATCAGTTTGCCAGGGGCGACATTGCATCACTTACAAAATCAGCTTAATGCCGTAAATCGAGCACCTCACTCAGTCATTGGTTCATCGACTTTAGGCGCATCTATCATTGGTGGGGTTTCTAATAACTCAGGCGGTGCTTTGGTTAAAAGAGGTCCTTCTTATACCGAACTGGCATTGTTTGCACAAATCAACGAGCATGGTCAGCTTGTCTTGGTGAATCACCTAGACGTAGAGCTGGGTGATACTCCAGAAGAGATACTAACGAATTTACAAAACGGCAATTTTGATAAAAGCAGACTGCTTGATAGTGGCAGAATGGCATCGGATAAAGAGTATATCGCCAGAGTTACAGATGTAGATGCTAGCACACCAAGCCGTTTTAATGCTGACAAACGAAGATTATACGAGGCAAGTGGCTGTGCAGGTAAGATCGCTGTGTTTGCAGTGCGCCTTGATACTTATCCAACCGCTACAAAAGAGCAGACTTTTTATGTAGGAACCAATAGTGTGAGCGAGCTTGCACAGTTGCGCCGTCAGATATTATCAAGCTTCAAAAATATACCTGAAGTAGGCGAGTATATGCACCGCGATATATTTGATGTATCCGCCAAGTACGGTAAAGATACTTTCCTAAGTATCAAGCATTTGGGTACAAATGCTTTGCCTAGGTTGTTTTCTATCAAAGGTGCTATTGACGCAAAACTTCATAAATGGTCGTGGATGCCAAAGCATTTTACTGACAAAGTCATGCAGTTTGTGGCTAATATATTTCCCAAGCATTTGCCTGAACGTATGATGGAGTACCGTGATAAATACGAGCATCATCTCATCATAAAAATGAGTGACGAAGGCATAACAGAAGCACAGGATTTTTTGAAAACATTTTTTTCCAATTCAGAAACAGGCACTTATTTTGAATGTAATAAAAAAGAGTCAGAAAGCGCCTTCTTAAATCGTTTTGCTGCAGCAGGTGCCGCGATACGATATGAAGTCATCCATGAAAAAGAGGTCGGTGAGATATTGGCACTTGATATTGCCATACCGCGTAATGAGTTAAACTGGCTTGAAACGCTACCTGAAGAAATAGAACAGCATTTAGAAAAGAAGCTCTATTACGGTCACTTCTTTTGTTATGTTTTTCATCAAGATTATATTTTGAAAAAAGGCAGTGATGCTAAGCATGTTAAAAATATGATGCTGGCACTATTGAATGAGCGAGGGGCAAAGTATCCTGCTGAGCACAATGTCGGACATTTATACGAAGCAGAGCCTGATTTGCAAAATTTCTATAAAAGCTTAGACCCAACGAATACGTTTAATCCTGGTGTCGGTAAGATGTCGAAAACCAAACGTAATTGCTCGTGTTGCCTGTAATCGCGATTATGGGTGTAATTTCTTGCTTCAGAAGTAAGTCGGCTGTATCCATCATTTAGTGCTGATCTATACACAGTTAGACAGTCAAGGATATGACACAAAAAATATGGTATAGATATTTAACAGATATAAAAAAGGGTAAGCGTATGATCATTTCTTCTGCAAACGACTACAGGGCCGCTGCCAAGCGCCGATTGCCACCATTTCTATTTCATTATATAGATGGCGGAGCCTATGATGAATACACCTTAAAACGTAATGTTGAGGACTTATCACAAATTGCCCTTAGGCAACGCGTACTGAATGACATGTCACAACTGAGCTTAGAGACGCAGTTGTTTGATGAAACGCTATCTATGCCTGTCGCATTGGCACCTGTGGGTCTGACGGGCATGTATGCGCGCCGCGGGGAAGTGCAAGCCGCTATGGCAGCCGATCAAAAAGGCATTCCATTTACCATGTCAACGGTGTCGGTTTGTCCGATTGAGGAAGTTGCGCCCAAAATTAACCGTCCGATGTGGTTTCAGCTCTATGTGCTGAAAGACCGAGGCTTTATGCAAAATGCACTAGAGCGTGCCAAAGCTGCAGGGTGTTCGACGTTGGTATTTACCGTAGATATGCCTGTACCAGGGGCACGTTATCGGGATGCGCACTCCGGTATGAGTGGTAAAAATGCAGCTATGCGCCGTTACTTACAGTCTGTGACGCATCCGCAGTGGGCGTGGGATGTCGGTTTGAAAGGTCGACCGCATGATCTGGGTAATATTTCTACTTACTTAGGTGAACCTACGGGGTTAGAGGACTATATAGGTTGGCTGGGCAATAATTTTGACCCTTCTATCTCTTGGAAAGATTTGGATTGGATTCGTGAATATTGGGACGGGCCTATGGTCATCAAAGGTATTTTGGATCCAGAAGATGCCAAAGATGCGGTACGGTTTGGGGCAGATGGTATCGTTGTGTCCAATCATGGTGGGCGACAGTTGGACGGTGTTTTATCAAGTGCGAGTGCGCTGCCCTCTATTGCCGATGCGGTAAAGGGAGAGATTAAAATTTTGGCTGACTCTGGCATACGCAGTGGTTTAGATGTTGTACGCATATTGGCCTTAGGGGCCGATGCTTGTATGCTAGGGCGCGCATTTGTATATGCTTTAGCTGCAGGTGGCAGTGCAGGGGTAAGTAACTTGCTAGATCTGATAGATAAAGAGATGCGCGTTGCGATGACGTTGACTGGCGCCAAAACCATTGCTGATATTAATTCAGACTGTTTGGTCAAACTGAGTCATTAGGCCGAGCTTATAAGTATGTGAGTGAACCACCCCGACCATATCGCAGAGTGATTTACTTGAGTCAGGTAGCGTCATCTTCTAGATTAAGATTATCATGATATCGCTTTCTAAATTCGAAAGGTGACACATGACCAATCGTGTCATACAGTCGTGTGTTGTTAAAAATGGGAAGCATCAACAATCGATTAAGTATCGATTTAGCTTTGCAAGGGTCGGGACCCTAAGTTTGTCTGGTCACGGATACCGATTGGTTGACCAATTCCATGGATCCGAAAGCGGCTAAGAAGGCGACGCTGGACGCGTCGGACCCGACACCGATTCGTGCCATCGTGTCGGCATCTGCCATGCCAGTCGGATCAATGAGGTGCCAGCTATCTCCAAGATAGACTTCGGCCACGGCGTGAAAGTCCTGTGGCGATACCTCGGGCGCATAAACGCTGGCGAACCTAGCCGGTATCGATGACGCGCGTGCTAGTGTCACAAGAACATGTGCGAAGTCGCGGCATACGCCCTGACGTTGAACAAAGCTATCGAGCGCGGTGGTTTGTGCATGGCTTGATCCGGGCACATAGCTAAATGCCGACTGTATCCAATCGCGCATCGCAGCAATTCGTTCGCCGCCAGCGAGATCGCCAAACTCGGCGTCCACGAAGGCATAGAACTGATCCGAGGGGCAGTAGCGAGACGGCATCAAATGCTTGATCGTCTCTCCGGGCAAGCGATGCATGGGCACTTGGGGCAATGCCGATATGTCCAAGGCAGGGCGGTCAACGGTAATTTCTGCGATGTAAGTGCAGCTAAAATCCCCTTCAGCGCGGATCCAAATCCGCTCTCCAATGCTATCATCGGCAGTGACCCGTGAAAAATGTGCAACGTCTGATGTCCAAATCTCGGCCGCACGCACCTGCTGATCCACAAGATCGGCGGCTTCGATCTGAAGCAAAAGGTCCATCGGCGCGGAGAGCCGGTACTGTAGTTTGACGTTAAGTTTCAGGATCATGTTCGAACTCCCTAAGGGTATTAATCTAGCGGGCTGACGATCTTATCAAGTTCAGGAAAGCATCATAATATATTGACCTTAGTACCTAATTGCCCCCAATATTTACTTGGAGATAAGTATAGCATAGGGGGGGAAAGAGGGAATAAGCCATGTGTTTATTGATATATATGGCGTTTGAGATAACAGACTTCAGATAGATCAGAAGTAAAAATTCTATCTGCTATGGTTGATTGAGTTCTTTAGGTTATTACACAAAAAACCCCGTTCTTGTACGTGCACAGAATATGAGAATCAAGATTATAGTGCTATTTTGTACAAATTTGGAAGGCGTTACTTTAGGGCGCCTTTTTAAGGCGTTATGTGAACGTGTGAGCTTGAATAATTGGCGCTAGTAGAGGTGCTAAAATAGCAATAAAGGGGTTGGTAAAAAATTTGATTTTCCGTAAAAAAACGATGAAATAAAGACGCCGCACCAGACAGCAAGCTATCAATGCATATTAGCATCATTACTATCTGGTGCAACGCCATGTTAGATGTCTGCGTACTGCTTGCGCTCTAATCAAAAAACTGGTTAAGGTGCTCAGAAATTTTAGCAGGCTTCTCTTCGATTAACCAATGACCGACATCTTTGATCCAGACAAGCTCTGCATTTGGAATCGAATCTACCAGCTTTGGCGCATAGTCCGGCTTCTGGAAAGGATCTTGATCACCCCACATAATGAGCGTCTGCTGTTGAAGGTTACTCAATTCGTCAGCAACGGCTTGGGTATATTCCTTATTTAGACGCTTGAGATTACGGAAAAAGGCATGCTTGCCATCTTCAGTTGACCAAGGCTCAAGATACATATTTATAAGCTCATCCGCCATGACGCTTTTATCTTGCACACCTTTCGGTAAGAAGTCTTTCATCATGCTTAAGAAATCCTCTAAGCTCATTTCTGACTCAGCACCAGGCTCTTGTAATGGTTCAAACTCTGGAATAGGCCACGAATCAAAACAAATACTATCCATCAAGACGAGCTTACGAACTTTCTCTGGATGATTAACCGCTATCAATTGAGCAATACCGCCACCAATATCATGCCCAACGATATCTGCTTGCCGCGCATCTATGGCGTCCATGAGCTTTACGATCATGCTACTCTGGGCGTTAATAGACACATCTGCGCTTTCTGGCTTTTCAGATTTGCCATAATTGAGAAGATCGGGAGCGATGACACGATGCTTTTTTGCAAGCTCTGGAATGATATTCCGCCACATAAGGCTGTTGGTTGGAATCCCGTGCAGCAGAATTATCGGACTACCTACTCCTTGCTCCAAAAAAGCAATTTTATGTCCATCAATGTACGTATGATTTTTTGTTGTTTGTGTATTCATAACGTTCTCCTAAAAATGTCTATCAATGATTGTGAGACCATTCTACGGGTATGGAAAGTCGTTCTGGTGTTGTATCAAAAATTATTATTTTAAAGTCAGATAAATCAGACCAACCCGAAAAAAGTGATATCAATCATACATTAATAGTAAGAAAATTATGTCTTTAACGGTTATTGGTTTGTACCGCGAACGTTATGAGTTTGTTGAAATGCTTAAGTAATCTACAATGTTGTAAAATTTGAAAACAACACCTTATAGAGTATTAAATTGCAATATGATGCGGTTTAGCGGCATCTATATCTCATAATCAACT
>NZ_JAKDUI010000269.1 GCF_030457785.1 Psychrobacter sp.
GACCACTTATCTAGCAACTAGATGTTCTACCAACTAGCTTGCATTACAGATAAAAAAGTTTTGCCCGGGTGGTGAAATTGGTAGACACAAGGGATTTAAAATCCCTCGCTAGCAATAGCGTGCCGGTTCAAGTCCGGCTCCGGGTACCATTATATAGTTCTATGCTATTTCTTATAGAATAACTAAAGCCTCTGATATTGATATCAGAGGCTTTGTTGTATCTGGCGTTCTATATATTAAGATAGCTTTCCTCACCCATTCACGACAAGTAATCGCCTCATCCTTTTAATGCCGCCACAGAGTAGCACCATGATGCATTCATATCGATAATCCTATCCTGTAGATTAAATTCAACTCATGATTTCAATTTTTAAGCGCCACACTAAAAAACCAACCTTGTTAGGTTGGTTTTTATCTTGGTCTAAAATACATACATTCATTGGTATTAATTGACAGTATGGCGCACGATCACTTCATTATCCAATATGACGTTGCTTGACCAAATAAAACGTGCATCATCTTCTGGGCTATCAAATATATCGACGAAATCAGTGTAGGCTGACTTATTATTTACACCAATATCATCGTTGGTGAAAACAGTTGCATTGGGCCAAGCACTATCGTCAAACTCTTCGATATACCAATAACGAGGTAGCTCCCAATGTAGAGCATAGGCCTGACTACCGTCGTCACGTGCTTCGGTAGAACATTCTGTCGTTAGACGCAACGTGCCTTGCTCAATAGCACAGCTCAGATCACGGATTGGCGCACTATAAAAAGTTTGTGCTGTCCAATTCTCATCAGTTTTTGCAATAATATGATTATTGGCATCCTTAAATACAGCAACCATGCCACCATCACCTGCATGATAGGCGTTGTTGCGATTTTGCTCTGAGCCGATACCGCTATTTTCTTCCCAGTCGACAAGCTTCATCGCCACAGTAAAAGGCTTGGTGACTTGAAACTGCAGGATATTTGAGTTGAATTGAGTAAAGGGTACATTGTCTTTACCAACAGGTATGCCATTCACATACATCTCAAAATAATTGTCTGTAAAGACATAAGCGGTAATGACGTCACCATCGGCATCAATCTCAATGATATCAGAAGGATCTAGTGCATCAAGCGCCTCGGATGCCGATGAATACGCAGCGCCAGTACAAGGATTGTTTAAATCACTAGCAAATGGGAAATTGGTATCGGTAAAACGAACGTCGGCTGGCACAGTCCAAGTCTTGCCGTCTGTACTTTTGATATGCCCCACGGGGGAGCTCCTGCCGTTCTGACAGTCATACAACGACGGTATATCGACAGTGGCCTCCCCTTGGGTGACAGATGCTGTGCCATGGTAAGAAGTCGTTACTGGTAATTCTGCGCCATTGGTGATATCGGCATTATGAGTCGCAGCAACCGTACTTTCATTACTACAAGCAGTCAGTGCACAAGTCATCATCAGTATCGACGCAATATTGAGTCTTAGCTTTATTAAGGTAAACTTCATGTTTTATCCTTTAATATGCTGCTCGTAAAAATATGATGCCAAACATCAATCGAGGTATATATTACTAAGATAGTACTTCTACTTTGCCATCGTTGAGTTTTTAATTCACAAAAAACTAAGGCGTATCATTAATGAGTTGCCACCATACCCTACTCAAACCCAGCCCTGCACTACCGCCAATATACCTTCATGATCATATCGTGCCTTGATAAGCCGAATTTAGCTTTTAGTTGATATCTTAATTGCTTGGCATCAGATGATCGTAGGGCACCCCAGATTTTCTCTATATCAATGAATGCACCTTCTAACCGCATATCAACTGCTGCGAGAATCGCATCAGGGAGCTTCAGGGCTGGCTTGTTTATAATGTGCAAGATATTGTCTTGTTTGAAATTATCACTCTGTGCCAACACCTGGCTTAATTCGAGATCTCGCAGATAGCTAATATCTTCTGCATCATTGGTGACAGCTATGACAATGGGCGCTATGGGGTTTTGCCAAGATTCTAGTAAATTGGCTATCGTTGGTAATGACGTTTCATCACAGATGAGAAGGCATTGACCACTTTTTAAATGTGCGATTTTTTCAGGGTAATCGCGTACACTTTTAATCTGTGTACCCACTTGAGCTGCTCTTGCCCAGTTGCCACCAGGTGTATCTCCATGAATATAAGCATCAACCCATCCAGATACTTCGTGGCTCGCTGCATCTTTCCATGCTTTTCGCAAAGTATAATAGCGCTGCAACTTTTCAGCTGATTGCTTCAGCTCATCCCCTTTTGGCAGGTCATTTTTAACGTCAAATAAATATGCAAATCCAGCATGATCTAATGGTGTTTCAATAGGCGCTTTCACAACGAGTCGGAACATATTTGGACTTGCGTAATAACCTTCAATCACATTGAACTGACGGTCTTGCTGTTTTATGGCTGGTTTACCAAGCTTCTTAGATGCCACTTGCAATAGCTTGATATATTGTGATTTCAAGGTAACAGTTTCATCAATCATGGTCTCAAACTGAATAAAAAACTGACTGCCTGCACCTACAGTTTTAGGACTGGACTGAGTGTCTATATGCTGAGTGTCTATATTTTGTGCTGTGGCTTCTAACAACAAACCATCACTATACACCTCAGCCACTGAAACTCTCATATCATCACAGATCTTAGTCTCAGCAAACGCTTCTATAAATAGCGCTAGTTCATCTTGATGCTCGTCATTGACATGGTTCATGAACTTCATTTTGGTCGCCATGGGTAATGGCACTTTGTCAGCATTAGGTTGTTCGGA
>NZ_JAKDUI010000044.1 GCF_030457785.1 Psychrobacter sp.
AGCTGAAAACCTTGAGAAAATGGTGTGATATTTAATCCTTATCTACTACAGCCCCATAATCATAATTACTAACTGGCTATATTTTCTAAGTTTTGTACTCTAAGTTTCGCACTCTGAGTTTCGCCAGTTTTGTATTACTTTAAAACGCTTAAGGAGTATCTCATGGCAGCGCCACTATTTCTTGATGGTTTAACCGTTCATACGCAAAGCCATGACTACCCAATTGTGATTACAGAAAATGCTGCTGCAAATGGTAGTATGGCTCAACAAATCATGCCTCACATCACGGGCCGCCAAGTACTTATCGTTACCAATGATACTGTGGCACCGCTTTATTTGAAGGCATTAGAAGAAGAGCTAGCGTGTCAATATAGGGTTGAGGTTTGTACGCTTGCAGATGGTGAGCAATATAAGAATCAAACCAGTATCAATCAAATTTATGACGTATTGATGGCACAGCACTTTAATCGCGACGTCACGCTGATCGCGTTAGGTGGCGGTGTGGTTGGCGATATGACAGGCTTTGCTGCAGCAAGCTTTATGCGCGGGGTCAACTTCATCCAAATTCCAACGACGTTATTGTCACAGGTCGACTCAAGCGTCGGCGGAAAAACTGGCATCAATCATGCGCAAGGTAAAAATATGATTGGCGCTTTTTGGCAGCCGCAAATGGTGCTTGCGGATATGAGTACTCTTAAAACCCTGCCTCCGCGAGAGCTGTCAGCAGGACTTGCTGAAGTCATAAAATACGCATTGATCATGGATATAAAGTTTTTAGACTGGCTGGAGATAAACCTGCCTGCCATGATGGCGTTGGATCTTGCAGTACTTGGCGAAGCGGTCAAACGTTGTTGTCAGTATAAGGCTGATATCGTAGCGCAAGACGAAAGAGAGTCAGGTGTACGCGCCTTATTAAACTTTGGTCATACTTTCGGTCATGTAATAGAAACTCACGAAGGTTACGGTAATTGGTTGCATGGTGAGGCGGTTGCTGCTGGAATGGTGCAAGCTGCTGAGCTGTCTGAGAAGATTGGATGGTTAACCAGTGAAGAAGTGGCTCGTGTCAAACGAGTTTTAGTCTTGGCAAACTTGCCGATCGCGCCGCCATCGATAGAAGTGCAAACCGCTTTGAGTTTGATGGGCCATGACAAAAAGGTGAAACACGGACAAATCCGCCTTATTTTGTTAAAATCTTTAGGTGATGCGGTATTAACCACAGATTTTGAGCCATCGCTATTAACAGATGTATTAGGGCAACATGTAGTGAAAAGTTAGCTCGCTCCCTCTAATAGACGAGTGACGAGTGATAAGACAGTCACTTTATCTGAATGAGCTGCTATTTTGCTCTTAAATGTATTTTTACCAAGGACATTCTCATGGCAGCACCAAAATCGACGACGCGTAGCGCCAGCCAGTCATATCGCCGTCAAGCATTGATTTGGTTGATGGTGACTTTGTTGCTAGGCGTTGTTACGGCTCTGGTTTGGATGTTTAGTCAAACGCCAGCGATGGGGGCCAAAATAGAAAATGCACCGATATCAGCACCTGAAGAATTGAGCGATGAGCTTGAGCAGCCGTTGAAAATAGAGTCTTTGAATGAGCTTGATACTGATGTACAGCCGCTGAGCTTTGAAGCCACAATTCGTGATCTGCGTAACTACCCCGCTGAGTTTAAAGATAAACGTTATTTGCTTGCTAACAAAGGCAAGTGGACGGTTCAGGTGATGAATGTTGCTGAGAACGATGTGATTGTCAGCTACTTAGAAGGTCGTGATGACCGCGAAAAGTTTTCTTATTTTCGCTACCTTGATGATGAAGACCAAGCACGATATATGTTGACTTACGGTTTGATGAGTAGCCCGCAAGAAGCCATTGGTGCTGCCAAACTGATAGACTTTAAGTTGCCCGCTGATGTCCGTGTGCTGCCAGAAGAAATCAATCGCTACATTGGTATCATTGATAATTATGAGCGTTCAGAACCATTAAAAGATTTGAGCACCCAACGCAGTCGCTCTGTCAATCTACAGCCAACTGAAAGCGAAGTGCCAGTTCGCCAACAAGCTGAACCTGAAGAGACACAAGATGCTGATAGCAGTGAGGAAAGTATCCGTCAGTCTGCTGATACTTCTGATACCTTGTCGGTTACTGAAGAGCGTGTTGTGGATGAGGAGGAAGAGTCGTCTGTGGATACCGCTGAGGGTGAAGACGGAGAAAATGAAGGTCAGAGTCAGCCTGCAGCATCAGGTGCCAACAACAATACCAACAGCAACAATACCAATAATAGTCCGCCCGTCGTACCAACGCCTAGACCGCCAAGTAGTTCTAACAGCGCAAACAATGCGTCAAATACCAGTACCCAGGGTGCGAATGCTGGTGGTGGTACAAGCAATAATCCAAATGCCTCAAACAACCAGGACAGTATAAAGCAGCTGATAGAAGAGAGAAGTAATTAACCTTCAAAGGTCTCTATTTTTGTTACTTATGCAGCCGTAGGTGCGGTTATCTTTGGTCTAATACAATATAGGTTTAACGAAGGCGAGTGTGAGTAATATGAAGCGGCAGCATGGGCTTTACTATTTTACCCCTGAACAGTCCTGGTGTTGTATCTAAGCATTCGCCTCGTCAAGACGAATGAAAAAAGTCCATTAGAAAAGTTAATGGGCTTTTTTTTGGCATCCCATCAAGCCCACTAAACATATAAATCAGGTGATGGATGACACGACCTAAGTAACTCATCATGAGTTGGGTGGAAAAACCAATCATATTTTGGTTATGCTAATGTTTTGATAGGGTTTTACTCGGCATTATGAGTGATAGTAATAAGTTCTCTTACAAAATATGGAGAATGAATCGGTAGAAAAGACTAGATTTTTTGGCAATCATTAACTAATATAACAGTGGGCGACGTTCTGTATAGTTATCGTTAAAACTATGTAGCGAATAACTGGTCAGTAATCACTGGCACGTATCAGGTCGTTGCTAAGGTTTGTTGTCCTAAGCGCAGCTACTCGTCATGAACATTGAAGCGACGACAAGTAGGACAGCCTCTTTTATGTTCACTCTTTTTGGAGTGAATAAAGCGCTTGAATACAGAGCGTCAAATATTCAAAATGAATCAAAAGCACCGTTGTTGGTATCTGACCAGTCAAGTCTAAGCGCTCAGTACAACGCGGTAACAAGCGATACTCAGGTCCACAACACTATATGATTGATGACTGAGTAACTGGTATATCGGATTGTTTTTGTCCTGAGGCCAGGTCTAATACTTGCAGTCTGTTAATGCGCCAATTATCTGTTAAAAAATCATATAATGACCAGGAGGTCAAGTTGCTTGCCTGACCCTATTGGTTTGATGTTTCAGAGTGTCACATCAATTATTAATTCGGATATACGAATATTAATTATCAGCCCGTTCTGCCTACGGGTGTCGGCTTATTCTCCACATTGGATGTATAAGCCGCCCGTTCACTTACAAGGACTAGCCATGTCAATGATTTCTTCCCATACGCATTTGGCCACGCCAGATGACTTTTCTGATAACTGTGGTTTTGGTTTGATCGCTCACATTGAAGGTGAGGCCAGCCATGATTTAGTAGAAACGGCCATCCATAGTCTGAGCTGCATGACCCACCGCGGCGGTGTTGCTGCTGATGGGAAGACGGGTGACGGTTGTGGCTTACTGTTGGCAAAGCCTACTGAGTTTTTTAAACAAATAGCCGCTGAACAGCAATTAACGGTGACAGAGAATTTTGCAGTGGGAATGGTTTTTGTCAATCTAGATGAAGCCAAAGCCAAACACAGTCAGGAAGTGCTAAGCGAAGAGATTGAAGCGCAGGGGCTCGAGGTAGCAGGCTGGCGCGATGTGCCGCTCGATTTGAGTATTGTTGGTGAGATTGGTCGAGAGACTTTGCCTGACTTTAAGCAAGTTTTTGTCAATGCCTCCGATGATCTGAAAGCAGAAGACTTTAACCGCAAGCTATTTGTAGCACGTAAAAAAGCAGAGCAGCGCTTAGTAGATGACGAACTGTTTTATGTTTGCTCGCTGAGTTGTCAGACGATTATTTATAAAGGTTTGGTAATGCCGTCGGACTTACCAGCGTTTTTCTTGGATTTGCAAGACAACCGATTGGCCTCGCACATCGTGGTATTCCATCAGCGTTTTTCTACCAATACTTTACCTCGTTGGCCTTTGGCGCAGCCGTTCCGTTATTTGGCACACAATGGTGAGTTAAATACCATCACCGGTAACCGTAATTGGTCTGCAGCACGGACACCAAAGTTAAAGTCAGAAAAATTACCAAATTTAAATCAACTCACACCGTTGGTGAATACCACTGGATCTGACTCATCAAGCTTAGATAATATGCTTGAAGTGCTGATGTCAGGTGGCATGAATCTGTTCCACTCTATGTCAGTTTTGGTGCCACCCGCTTGGCAAAATGTCGATAGCATGGATATGGACTTGCGTGCATTTTATGAGTTTTACTCGCAGCATATGGAAGCGTGGGACGGCCCTGCAGGCTTAGTGATTCAAGATGGTCGCTATGCGGTCTGTATGCTCGATCGTAATGGTCTACGTCCGTCACGTTGGGTGACTACTAAGAATGGCTACATCACGGTAGCTTCAGAGGTAGGTGTTTGGGATTACGATCCTAAAGATGTGTTGGCCAAGGGTCGTGTGGGTCCAGGTCAAATGCTGGTTATTGATACTGAAACTGGCCAGATTATGGATACTGAAGCCGTTGCTACCATATTGAAGGAAGCGCACCCGTATCGGAAATGGTTGCGTGATGAAGCGACTCGTATCCGTGACGATGAGCGTCTAGAAGAGGAGCTGGCGGCGCAAGCATGCCGCGGCGATAAGCTCAAAGCACTACAAAAAATGTATCATATTACGAATGAAGAGCGTACAGAAATCATTCGCCCCAATGCCGAAAATGGTCAAGAGCCAGTTGGTTCGATGGGTGATGATACGCCAATGGCAGTTTTATCTCAGCAAATTCGCCATGTTGGAGATTTCTTCCGTCAGCAGTTCGCTCAGGTGACCAATCCTCCAATCGATCCATTGCGTGAAGCGATTGTAATGTCACTACAAACTTGCTTGGGTGCAGAGACCAATGTGTTTTCACCAACTGCGCGGGATGCTCATCGAGTCATATTGTCGTCACCAGTGCTATCAGCTAGCAAAATGCAACAGCTGGAAACATTGGATGATCCTGCCTTTACACTCGCGCGTGTCGACTTAAATTACGATCGCAATCTTGGGTTATCAGAAGCCATCACGGCTATCTGCGAGGAAGTTGCGAGTAATATTCGTGATGGCCGTACCCTAATTGTATTGTCTGATAAAGATATCGATGCCGATAAAGTGCCTGCTAACGCTATCATGGTGACTGGTGCTGTGCATCATTATCTCATCAGCCAAGGTATCCGTACTGATGCGAATTTGATCATTGAAACTGGCTTGGCCCGCGACTCGCATCAAATTGCGGTGTTGATTGGTTTTGGTGCGACCTGCGTTTATCCGTACTTAGCCTATGATGTTATCGATAACTTAGTCGCCAGTGGCGAGCTACTTGGTGATCCGATTCAAGCACGAGCCAACTTCCGTAAAGGCTTGGATAAAGGATTGCTCAAGATCTTATCAAAAATGGGTATTTCGACGATTGTTTCGTATCGTGGTGCTCAGTTGTTCGAAGCAGTCGGACTTTCTGAAGAAGTGGTTAGCCAGTGTTTTAAAGGCGTCCAGAGCCGTATTAAAGGTGCTACCTTTGCCGATTTGGCTGCTGATCAGGCACAATTAGCCGCTAATGCATTTAAACGTCGCGCACCATTAGACCAAGGCGGCCTGCTGAAATTCGTCTTTAATAAAGAGTATCACGCATTTAATCCGGACGTGATCAACAGTTTACATACTGCGGTACGCACTGGCGATTTTGAGAACTATCGCCAGTATGCAGATTTGGTCAATAGCCGTCCTGTAGCCACGCTGCGTGACTTGCTGAAACTCAAAACCGATAACTCTATTGATATTGACGAAGTAGAAGATATCTCAGCAATCCTGCCACGTTTTGATTCGGCAGGTATGTCATTAGGTGCCCTATCTCCAGAAGCTCATGAATCCATTGCGATGGCGATGAATACCATCGGTGGGCGTTCAAACTCTGGTGAAGGCGGTGAAGATCCAGTACGCTACGGTACTTTGCGCAACTCAAAAATCAAACAGGTTGCTTCTGGGCGTTTTGGTGTGACACCTGCGTACTTACGTTCAGCAGAAGTTATGCAGATCAAGGTTGCGCAAGGCGCGAAACCTGGTGAAGGTGGTCAGCTACCAGGTGGTAAGGTCAATGCTTTGATTGCACGCCTGCGTTACTCTGTGCCTGGTGTGACACTGATTTCACCACCTCCACACCATGATATTTATTCAATCGAAGATTTGGCTCAGCTGATTTTTGATTTGAAACAAGTCAACCCTGATGCATTGGTATCAGTAAAGCTGGTATCACGTCCAGGGGTAGGTACAATCGCGACAGGTGTCGCAAAAGCCTATGCTGATTTGATCACCGTCTCAGGTTATGATGGTGGTACTGCGGCTTCTCCGCTGTCATCTATCCATCACGCAGGGTCACCGTGGGAGTTAGGTCTTGCTGAAACCCACCAGTCGCTACGAGTTAACGGCCTACGTGACAAAGTACGAGTGCAAACAGATGGTGGCCTGAAGACTGGTCTTGATGTCGTGAAAGCCGCTATTCTCGGTGCAGAAAGCTTTGGCTTTGGTACTACGCCAATGATTGCGGTTGGTTGTAAATACCTACGTATCTGCCACTTGAATAACTGCCCAACTGGTGTTGCTACGCAAAAAGGCAAGTTACGTGATGAGCATTTCATCGGTGAAGCGGAGATGTTGATTAACTTCTTTAAATTCGTGGCCACTGAAACGCGTGAATGGCTTGCTGCACTAGGTGTAAGAAGCATGGAAGAGTTGGTCGGTCGTACTGACTTACTTGACGTGCTAGAGGGTAATACGGACAAGCAGCGCCATTTAGATTTAACCCCATTATTATTCAGCCATCCAGCCAGTAGTGGCAAAGCGCAAACCTGTCAGGTTGAGCGCAACGAGCCGTTTGATAAAGGGCTGCTTGCTGAGCAGATGATCAATGATATGCACCTCAATATCCGTCAAGGTCAAGGCGGTGAGTATAGCTATCGTGTCGGTAACTGTGATCGCTCTATCGGTGCTCGTATCTCAGGCGAGATTGCGCGATTGTGGGGCAATCTTGGTATGAGTGACACTCCAATCAAACTGCGTCTGACAGGCACGGCCGGTCAAAGCTTGGGTGTTTGGAATGCAGGTGGTTTAAACATCGAGCTAGAAGGCGATGCCAATGACTATGTAGGTAAAGGCATGGCAGGTGGTGAGATTGTTATTTATCCACCGAAAGATTCTAGCTATACCGCACATCAGACGGCCATCGTTGGTAACACCTGTTTATACGGTGCGACAGGCGGCAAGTTGTATGCTGCAGGTACAGCTGGTGAGCGCTTTGGTGTACGTAATTCGGGTGTGCATGCTGTCATCGAGGGCACCGGCGATCATTGCTGTGAATACATGACAGGCGGTATCGTCACCATTCTTGGACGTACTGGTCTTAACTTTGGTGCAGGTATGACAGGTGGATTCGCTTATGTATTGGATATGGAAGGTGATTTCTTTGACCGCTGCAACCACGAGCTGATCGATTTGAACCGTATCTCTAGTGAGCAGACAGAAGAACATCGTATTTATTTAGAACGAGTGCTTGAAACCCATGTGGAAAAAACAGGCAGTGCTTGGGGTCAGACGATATTGGATGATTTTGAGCATTATGTGCGCAAATTCTATTTGGTCAAGCCAAAAGCGGCGAACATCGCCAGCCTTCTAAAAACCACTATGGCGGACCCACAGTAGCTAGCTGAGAAACTTTAATCATTAACCACTGATAAATATAGTTCTTATTCAGTGAGTTAATGAAGGATTTAATACATACGTTTTTAGCAGGTAAGTGTCAGTCACGATATATAATTTTTAAGTCGTTGACTGCCACAGCCCACTATATAAAGCCACATATAGAAGAGATATTTCCCATGGCAAAACGCTTAGCAAATAGTTTTCAGTTTTTAGATACTCCACGATTCGAGCCGAACAAAAAGGACATTGCCACTCGTTCTACCGAGTTTGTTGAAATTTACAAACCATTTGAGAGTGAAGCAGTGGTGCAGCAATCGCATCGTTGTCTTGAGTGCGGAAACCCTTATTGTGAATGGAAGTGCCCCGTTCACAACTACATTCCAAACTGGCTCAAACTGGCGACCGAAGGTCAGATCTTTCAAGCAGCTGAGTTGTGTCACCGTACTAACACTCTGCCTGAGGTCTGCGGTCGTGTTTGTCCCCAAGATCGTTTGTGTGAAGGCGCTTGTACACTGAACGATGGTTTTGGTGCAGTGACTATCGGCAATGTTGAGAAATACATTAACGATACTGCTTTTGCCCTTGGCTGGCGCCCAGATATGTCTGATGTCGTTTGGACAGATAAAAAAGTCGCTATCATTGGTGCAGGACCAGCAGGTTTAGGCTGCGCAGATATATTGGTAAGAAACGGTGTCAAGCCAGTGGTGTTTGATAAACGCCCTGAAATCGGCGGTTTATTAACTTTCGGTATTCCAGAGTTTAAGATGGAAAAAGATGTCATGCGTAATCGTCGTGTCATCTTCGAAGGCATGGGCATTGAGTTTCGTCTTGAGACCGAAATCGGTACTGATATTAGCATTGATGAGTTGCTAAGTGATTACGACGCGGTGTTTATGGGTATGGGTACTTATACTTATATGCGTGGTGGCTTTGCAGGGGAAGAGTTAGAAGGAGTTTATGATGCGCTTGACTACTTGATTGCCAACGTCAATCGCTGCAACGACTGGGAAAAAGACCCAGAAGAGTATATTGATTTCAAAGGTAAAAAAGTAGTAGTGCTTGGCGGTGGTGATACAGCGATGGATTGTAATCGTACCAGTATTCGCCAAGGGGCCGAGCAAGTATTCTGTGCTTACCGTCGTGATGAGGAAAATATGCCAGGATCGCGCCGCGAAGTGGTCAACGCCCGTGAAGAAGGGGTTCAGTTTTTATTCAACCGTCAGCCAACAGAAATTATTGGCTTGAATGGCAAGGTAAATGGTGTAAAAGTCGTCACTACTCAGTTGGGTGAGCCAGATAATCGTGGTCGCCAACGTCCTGAGCCTATCCCTAATTCTGAAGAAATTATTCCTTGTGATGCAGTGATTATGGCCTTTGGTTTCCGTCCTAGTCCTGCTGATTGGCTAGAAACGCAGCAAGTTTCGATGGACAGCTCTGGCCGTGTTGTGGCTCTCGAAGAGCAGACTTATAAGTTCCAAACCAGTAACCCAAAAATCTTTGCAGGTGGGGATATGGTGCGTGGTTCTGACCTAGTCGTGACAGCGATCTGGGAAGGCCGTGAAGCAGCAGAAGGTATCCTAGATTATTTAGAGGTATAATGCCTAGCATACTTCTATCTAGTGAGCGACAGGCATATTTCTTGCTGTTGACAATAACGTCTTTTATCTTGTAACGGATAAAAGGCGTTATTTTTTTGCTGAGCGCTATGAGGGAGTCATGAGGAAATTAAGTTATATTTATCTTTCGTTGATACGCTTCTTTGATTGCTACTAATTTTCCAAAACGGTATTTCAAATATGGCAAAAACCGAGGATAATGCAGTTTTCTTGGCTAGTGCTGCAAATCACAGCGTATTTAGCATTTATCTTTTTTAATAAAAGTCGTAGCTGGTTTTTACGAGAGCACTAAATTACGAGAACACTAAATCCGTGAAAAATACTTATATTTGCCTCTAACTAAAGAGTGTCGTGTAAAAGCATTCTATATCAACATACTAAGAGAGTTATTCTGCGTGAAACTAAAATTTTGGCAGCGCTTCAGTTTACCGTTCATCGAGCCCTATGTTCGCTATCAACATGCAAGTGTTTTGCATGCCATACGCTTAGGCATAGCCGTCGTATTGGCGTTGTTGGCCAATATGATCACCAACTTTCCACACGGAGAGTGGACGACAATTACGGTTTTTATTATTTTAGGATTACTGCAGTATCAAGGCGCAATATATACTAAGGCTAAAGAGCGAGTTCTGGGTACAGTTTTGGGTATTGTTGCCGCGATTATTGTTTTGTTATTTAGCCAAAATATCAGCTCATGGATTTGGTTGGATTTTGCATTGATTGGTGTGCTTAGCGGTATCATCGGCTATTACGCCATCAAACAACTGGGTTATACAGGGCTATTGACTGGTATCACCATGTTGATGATTATTTCTGACTTAGGTCACGATGCCATTGTTCAGGATGGGATTTACCGTGCTCTTAATATCATAATTGGTACGGTCGTTTCCGTGGCGGTGACATTGATTTTGCCACTCAAATCAACCTTAATGTGGCGGTTTTTATTGGCTAATAACCTTGAAACCTGTAGTAATTTATATGCAGGTGTTGGCAGTCATATTGATTCGGAGGAGCAAGCACCCAAGCCTTTTAAGTACAGCAAAGGTGTTCGTTCAGCCAGTGCCAGTTACTCAGCGGTCAGTAGTACACCTGATACGCCAATCAATAAATCTCTGGTAAAAGATTTACAGCAGATTAATAAACGACTGCTTGCGGTACGCCCGCAGATCGCGGCGACGGCTCGAGAGTCCGGTATTGAAAAAGAAACGCTAGAAACCATTCAGCGTACCCATCGTAATATCATTGGTACTATCGACTTGTTGCTGAGTGCGGCACCACGTTTGGCAAATATAGAAATTGATGAAGACAATCGTATTTTACTGACACACTATCAACATGAGTTGAAACAAGCCATGTTGTATATGGCAGCGGTACTACGCAGTCCGAGCGATGAAGTGTTTCGACCCATCACGCGAATAGCTGTCTCTGAATATCCTAGTGTGGGTAACTTAGGGTTTGAATGGCAGGGTTATTTTTGGTTGACGCAAACGTTGCAGGCGCAGCTGCAGAGTCTTAGTGACTTACTGCAACAAACTAAGCCAAAATGGTTTGCTGCTTCTGGATTGAGTTATCAGCGTCGTGAGCAACGTCGCATTGAGAATAAAGGTGGGGAGACAGACCTACATCTGTAAACAAAAAAACGCCGACTATTAAGAGTCGGCATTTTTATTTGTAGCCTGTAGTATGGGTTTTTAATTCTACACTGATGTTCCATTTTCAAGGAGCTGTTTCTAACGACTGGTTTTCAACTGGTCCCAATACTGTTGATAGACTTGCAACGCTTCATCTCCGACATCTTCTTGGAATTCGGCATTTGCGAGTACTTCTTGAGACGGGTAAATCGTTGGGTTGTTGCGTACTTCTTCGTCCATCAGCTCTCGTGCAGCCATGTTTGGTGAAGCATAACCAATTTCCTCACTCACGATTTTAGCGTTTTCAGGACGGAGTAGGTAGTCGATAAACTGGTGTGCCGCATCAACTTGCTTAGCGTTTTTAGGAATGACAAAGTTGTCCATCCACAGTATCGCCCCTTCACTAGGGTATTTGTATACCAAGCTGGTCAGGCCTTCGTCATTGGCCATGACTGCTTCACCATTCCATGTCATCCCGAGTGAAGTCTCACCCTCGATATAAGGCATGCGTGTCGCATCTGAGTTAAAGGTTTTGACGTTTGGCATCAAGCTAGTGAGCTTGTCATAAGCGGCTTCGATTTCCTCAGGGTTGCTACTGTTGCCAGAGTAACCAAGCGTCAGGAGTGCCATGCCAAACACTTCGCGCACATCGTTGGTCAGCATGACTTGACCTTCATAGTCAGGGCTCCATAGGTCTTCCCAACTATTGACGGTTTCAGGATCAACAGTATCGCCATTGATGGCCAAACCAGTGCTACCCCACATATAAGGGACAGAGTATTTGTTTTCTGGATCGACTTCGGTGTTGGTGAATGATGTATCGAGGTTGCTGAAGTTACTTAGCTTTGATTTATCCAGCTCTTGCAGCAGTCCTTCATTGGCCATTTTTTCGACATAATATGTCGATGGAACCGCTAGATCATATTGGCTCGAATCATCGAGCAGTTTTAATTTGGCATACATCGCTTCGTTTGAATCAAAAGTGGTGTAATTGACTGCGATACCTGTTTCTTCTTCAAAACCATCAAGAATTTCTTGTGGCATGTATTCAGACCAGTTGTACAAGTTGAGTGTTGTGCTGCCTGCCTCGTCACTGCCGTCAGCAGCGGTAGTCTCAGAGTTGCTACAACTGGCGAGTACTAGACCGACAGCCATTGCCAATAATGCTTTCGGTACTATACGAGCCGAAATGTTCGATGATAAATGAGTCAAAATATTCCTCCAAAATAAAAATGATGCAAACCAGGGTGTGCCCTCAATCTGAATAGCAACCTTCAGATGGGCTAAAATGGTTAAATAGCCAGTCACACTATTATGGCTACTTGTTTTCATAATTTAAAGGAAATATTGTGACGGTGATTAAGGTGGTGATAAGTGGGGTTTATATTAGTGCATGTCAAACATTCACCAGTATATGAATTAGGCCTTGTCCTCAATGCAATCGATAGTTATCTAAATGGATTAAAAATGGTTAAATGTTGCCAAACACCGTCAAGTATCTATCAAGTACCTATCAAATAGTTATCAAATAGCTGACTAATGTCTCGATACTATATAATATTATCTGCGCTATTTTCCTTATTTGACTGCCATTTATCTCATTTTTATGATCATGTTTGAAATGAAGAACCGCCCTAGCAATTCTCAGATTCCGGCAGACAAAAGAAGATCTGCAATCATGCTATGATAAGTACGAACTTAAGGTGGTGACGCCATGAGTTTAACAACTTAAATAGGCCAACCCTAATATAATAATAAAGGATAAAAGATGACGACTCAGAATCAATCGGTAGTACCAAGTCTTCTGACGAATAAAGTGGCAATTGTCACTGGTGCGAGTCGCGGGCTTGGCGCGCAAATAGCCAAACAAATGGCAGCAGCAGGCGCTGCAGTATGTGTTAATTATCTAAACAGTAAAGCAGCAGCAGAAACGGTAGTAGCAGATATTGAAGCAGCAGGTGGGCAGGCCTTTGCTTATCAAGCTGATGTCACTGAGCTTGAGCCAGTGGAAGCGATGGCTAAAGAAGTCACTGCTCGCTACGGTAGTATTGATGTGTTGGTAAACAACGCCTTACCAAGCTATCAGTTCAACCCAACAGCTAATAATACCAGTATTGCTACTGTCGAATGGTCGCACTTCTCTCAACAGATGGATGGCATCGTCAAGGGTGCAGTCAACACGGTACAAGCAGTATTGCCGCAGATGAAAACTCAGAAAATGGGTAAGATTATCAATATCTCGACCAACCTCGTTTATAACCCGGTGGTCACTTATTATGATTACACCACTGCTAAATCTGCACTCATTGGTTTGACACGCAACTTGGCAAGCGAGCTAGGACAATACGGTATCCGTGTCAATTTGCTGGCAGGTGGTCTGCTAAAGACGACTGACGCAAGCAGCCTCACTACAGAAGAAGTATTTGACTATATCGCAACGACTACACCATTGCGGGAAACGACCTCAGTGGCTGATTTTGCCAATTCTGTCATACTAATGGCCTCGGATTTGAGTGCAGCGATTACTGGACAGTCCATCGCGGTCGATGGTGGTTTGACGATGCCGTAGCGTAGTGTAGTGTCTTGTCGGGTAGGATTGTGTAGGTAGGAAGCATTTCGTATTTTCATTTACGATGCCACTTCTATGCCTGGTATAAACCCCATGCTTGATATAGACTCCATACACGCTCAATCCGTATCAATGATTGGTAAACGATAGATTAGAAGCACTCTGATCTATCGTTTTTTATTTTGTGTGCCCACTTTTTGGGTGTTTATGATTTATAAATTGTTAAAAATTGCAAACAATTTGTTTTATCATGCAAAAGTATTTGTTTCTGTTGTTCAGCTATGTTTCAATTGCTACTTTTTATAAAAATACCCCACTCTCAACTTGAAATAAGCAAATCAAACTGAAGAGGCGGATTACCA
>NZ_JAKDUI010000270.1 GCF_030457785.1 Psychrobacter sp.
ATTGAGGACGACTATGACCACCAAAAAATCAATATCTCCGCGCTTACCCATCATGTTAACTGCGGGTTTCCTAAGCACCGGGTTGTTATTAAGCGGCTGTAGCAATAGCGACAATGCAGAGGCAAACAGCGCCGGAACAGAAAGCGTAAATAGCGCCAATGGTACCGAAGACACTGCAGCGGCGGGCGGGGTAACTGAAGCAGACAGCGCTGGTCAAGCAGAGACAGCCGCTGACGAAGCAATGCAAGCAGAAGATAACGCTGATGATGCCACAATGATTGCAAGCGACGACATAAACCCACTGACTGACGGCGCAGATCAACAAAGTCTACTGACCAATCCTACTGAACCTGGTACGCCAGAAGATACTGTAAAAAAAGCCTTAGATAGCTTGTATTACGGCGACGTCGAAGAAGCAGCAAAATACTACGAAGTAGATATGGCAAATTTTGAAGAAGAGCTGGCTAAAACACAATCCGCTTTTCAGCAAACCGTCGATGGCGTCACCATTACTAATACCGAATACAATGACGATGAAACTCGCGCCACCATTGCTGGTGAGCTAATGCTGAAAGAGCAAGATGAGCCTGCGCCCTTGACCTATGTACTACAAAAAATTGACGGTCAATGGAAAATACTTGGTTAGTGCACTTAGCTGTCCTTGTTTGCGGTCACCGATTTTCCTAGCATGACCACATCAGCGATAAAACCTTGCATGTCGCACACTTGTGGCATGTAGCCCCACTGTTCGAAACCAAGCTTGTGAAATAAGCCTAAGCTTGGCTTGTTGTGGGCGAAAATCAGCGCGACGACATTTTTAATGCCCAAGCTTGATGCCTGCGCCAACATCCAGCTCGTCACCAAGCTACCCAGCCCTTTTCCATGGTAGTCCTGATGCAAGTAAATACTAATCTCCGTGCTGATATGATAAGCCGTACGTGCATACAAATCACTATAACTACCCCACGCAACGATTGGTGATTTCGTTTGCCCTGCAATGTCGTCAGCGCCTGATTTCACAGTGGCTCTAACGACATAAATAGGACGCGATGGGTTATTTAGATGCTCATCAAACCAAATCTCACGCTCTTCATAAGTCACTGGATCGAGATGAGCTGTGGCCTTTTTGCCTGCAATGCTTTGGTTATAAATGTCTAGCACCTCTGGTAGATCCGCCTTATTGGCCCGCTGAACCATAAACTGGTCATTTAACCTCTGCTGCGACAAAACAGGTGGTACAGCAGTTAAAGCAACGTCAGTCATAAATTCTCCATAGCTAATAATACAATTGGTCTTAGGCTGTGAGTAAAAAGCGGTTGATCATGAAATATGACCAATTAGCCCTATAATTGTCACAGTTGTTATAGTCAGGGTTGTTATAATAATAGAAAAGCAAGCATGGGCTATCGTGTCAGTTTGCGATATCGATGGTCGCATACTCGTCTTGTCAGCAGACTATAGGATGTTTGTATGACTATTTTACTTTATAATGGCTGCTTTTAGACACATTAATCCTTAATAATGGTGTGTTTTTTCGTATTTTGTCTAGTCATCTTTATCATAGCTGAAATTTATGAACACCTATTTTCTTGAGCAACTCATTGCGTCGCCAAGCACCTTGCCCGCAGGTACTAACCCAATTGAGTTAGCGCCTTGTGTGCTCACTATTGGCAACTTTGATGGTGTCCATTTGGGTCACCAAGCGATGCTGGCCCAAGTGCGTGACATTGCCGACACGCAAAGTCTAAACCCTGCCGTCATGATATTTGAACCTCAGCCGCGTGAGTTTTTTTCACCAGCCACAGCCCCTGCACGTCTGACCAACCTAGCTGAAAAGCAAGCCTTACTATCAGCATACGGTGTTGAAACCTTAATTGTCGCAGGGTTTGATTCAGAGTTTCGTTCACTATCAGCGCAAGCATTCGCCGACCTATTGGCGCTGCGCCTAAACGTAAAAGCTTTGGTATTGGGTGATGATTTTAAATTTGGTCATGACCGTACGGGCGACAGTCAGTTCTTACGAGAGTATGGCTTAGACGTCACCAACCTACATACTATCGTCGATAGTACTAGTAAAGCGGAACGCATTAGCTCCACTCGTGTACGTGATTTATTATTAACGGGTGATATTGACGCTGCCAATACGCTACTTGGTCGTGACTATTCGATTACTGGGTTGGTCGTTAGCGGCGACAAGATCGGTCGTTCCATGAACTTTCCTACTGCGAATGTTGCTTTGCAACGCATTCAACCTGCCTTGCACGGAATTTTTGCTGTTGATGTGGTCAGTATAGATGACGAAGGAGAAGTGATAGCAAATGGGTTGGCCTCACGTGCGATCGAGGAGAAATCTGGTATCTCAGGGTTACGTCCAGAGAGTTTATTTGGTACGGCAAACCTCGGCACCAGACCATCGGTCGATAAAGAGCACGAATGGCGTTTAGAAGTTCATTTCCCAGAGTTCCAAGCTGACTTGTATGGTCTGACATTGCAGGTTCGGTTCTTGCATTTCCTGCATGGTGAGCGCCGTTATGAAAACTTTGAAGCGTTAAAATCTGGCATCCATAGCGATGTGAAAGAGTTGGTCGAATGGCGATCTCAGCAGATTGATTGAGAATCGTCTACCATATGCTATCTCTATGAGATTACATAAGCCATAAAATATACATTACAAAAAAACCCACAACGTCGATGACGATTGTGGGTTTTATTTTATTAGGACTTACGCAAAACCAGAGATATATTGCCAACCTAAAGCATAGCGTAG
>NZ_JAKDUI010000045.1 GCF_030457785.1 Psychrobacter sp.
TACTGATGAAAATGCCACAGCAGCTATCTTTCTTTTATAAATAACAGCACCACGCCCGCGGTGTGATGCTCACGATCAACAAGCTGCTCCCATACGCTCACACTCACATGATAATCGAAAGTGACGTCTACCCTTTATTTCATATAGTCAGTTCAACATCGTTTTAAAATAGCAAAGCCGAGTAACAGCGCTACACATTTATAGTAAGCGAAGCTAGGCTGACGCTGTATCCAAGTTGGTGGTAGAGAACTGGCTATACAATAAGTAAATATCGCTTACATAGACAGCATACAGAATACTGTACTATAAAAACTATGGTAGCGAACCAAATACAGAGAGCGAATATTATGTTAACTTACAAAGCCCCATTACGTGACATCAAGTTCTTGATAAATGACGTGTTTGACTTCCAAACACATTACAAAAGCCTAGACAACGGTGAAAACGCTGATCCAGAAACCGTCGACATGATTTTGCAAGGCATGGCTGACTTTTCGGAAGACGTTTTATCTCCTCTTTATCAACCAGCCGACGCTGAAGGCTGTCATTTCGAAAATGGCGAAGTCACCACACCTAAAGGCTTCAAAGAGGCGTATGACCAGTTCGTAGAAGGCGGCTGGCAAGGTATCTCATACCCTGAAGAGTATGGTGGCATGAACCTCCCAATGTCGATCAACCTGATTAAAGCCGAAATGATTGGCACTGCCAACTGGCCGTGGGCGATGTACCCTGGCCTATCAACTGGTTGCATTAACACCCTACTACAGTATGGTTCCGACGAACAAAAATCAGTCTATTTACCCAAACTGGTAGAAGGCTCTTGGGCGGGCACCATGTGTCTGACTGAACCACAGTGTGGTACTGACTTGGGTCAAGTTAAATCAAAAGCGGTCCCACAACAAGACGGCAGCTATAAAGTAAGCGGTACCAAAATCTTTATCTCAAGCGGTGAGCATGATTTAACAGACAACATCGTCCACATTACGCTAGCTCGTCTACCAGATGCTCCAGAAGGCACTCGCGGTATTTCACTGTTTGTCGTACCGAAGTTTATCCCAAATAGCGAAGGCGAATCAGGCGAGCGCAATACAGTGACCTGTGGCTCAATCGAACACAAAATGGGCATCAGCTCATCATCAACCTGCGTCCTAAACTTTGATGGTGCAGTCGGTTACTTAATCGGCGAACCAAACAAGGGACTCAAGGCAATGTTCACCTTTATGAACACTGCCCGTATCGGTACTGGTATTCAAGGTCTAGCACATACAGAGCTGGCCTTCCAAAACTCGCTACCATATGCCAAAGAGCGTCGTTCTATGCGTGCTTTATCAGGCACGAAAGATCCAAAGAAAGTCGCAGATGCCATCATTCATCATGCAGATGTACGCCGCATGCTACTGACCCAAAAAGCCTTTGCCGAAGGCGGTCGTTCAATGATTTATCACTCAGCACGCTATGCAGATAAAATGGCTCAAGGTGTTGCCAACGATGATGAGGCAGAGTTCGAAAAATGGGATGATAAGCTAGGCTTTTATACACCAATCATTAAAGGCTTTTTAACTGAGCTCGGTATCGAAGCCGCCAAGCATGGTCAGCAAATCTACGGTGGTCACGGCTATATCAAAGAATGGGGCATGGAGCTGATCGCTCGTGATGCACGCATCGCAACGCTATATGAAGGTACGACTGGCGTACAGGCGCTCGATTTATTGGGTCGCAAAGTCATCTTACAGTCTAAAGGTAAAATCATCCGAGACTATACTTCAAGCATTATGAAATGGTGCGGCGAGTACGCACTCGATAAAGAGATGCGCAAGTTCGTGTGGGCACTGACCAAACTCTGTGCAGAGTGGAACACCTTGACCGTACGTTTGATGCTAATGGCACGTAAAGATCGTGAAATCATCTCAGCTGCCTCAGAAGACTTTTTAATGTACTCAGGCTACGTGATGATGGGTTACCACTGGGCGCGTATGGCTGCTGTTGCTCACGAAAAGCTCGAAAAAGGCGGTACAGAGGCGCCAGAGTTCTACGAAGCTAAAATACAGACAGCCGAATTCTACTTTGATAAGCTGTTACCACGTACTTCTGGGCACGCCGAAGCCATGGTTGCACCTAGCGAGAGCATGACATCAATGGCTATCGAAAACTTCTCTTTCTTAGATTGAGAGGCTTAGATTGAGGCGCCTAGATTAAAAGTTCACGTAAAAAATTTCATGTAAAGTAGTAAAAATACTCAGCCACGATTGATAAGAAAAGCGCCTATTAGATGATAGGCGCTTTTTTATGCTCGCTTATTAGACCGATGAGCTGAACTAAGATTTAAGGCGTGTTGAACGTTCAATACATCTTAATTAACCCAGCATTTTTTTATTGTACACCTCGCTGATTTCCTCAACTTCGACGCATATCTGAAAAAGTGTTGGATCCGACTGTGCTGTGCCTATCTCACGCTCGATCGTAGCGACCAATAGCTCAGCCAACTGGTTCCGAATCGCCAAATCACGACCGCTCATTATTTTCAAACGTGCGTAGATAAAGCCATTAGCACATTCACCGTCTGCGACACCAACCAAGAACTTCTCAATCGGTATGACACGTGCTTTGATATCCGTTGGTTTGCCAAAGTGTCCACTGTCCCACAGTGATTGGTTCAAAGACTTAAGCAACGACGCTTCGTCTTCAATCTTTACGTTTGGGGTCGTTTGAAGGGTTAAATGCGGCATAAAAACATCCTTAGTAGGTAGGTAAGTAAAACGAGTAGATGCTGGTGGAGTAATGAAATAATGTTTCAATGTTTCGATGTATCGGCTCGATAAAACAAATAGCAGAGGATTATTTCTTAAGAACTTTTATAATTTTGCTGGCTGTCATTCGTCAGTGATCGCTGCAAAACGGGCATTAAGAGTGTTTGCGAGTTGTGTTGGTGGCAGCTCAATCTCCAGACCTCGGCGACCACCACTGACATAAATCGTAGGTTGAGATTCTGCTGAACTATCGATGATAGTCGCTAACCGTTTTTTTTGCCCCAATGGACTGACGCCTCCGAGTACATAGCCGGTACTACGCTCAACCAACTTAGTCTCTGCCATTTGCACTTTTTTGCAAGATATTAATTTCTGAGCAGACAGCGCTTTGGCCATTTTTTTAAAGTTCAATAATTTATCCACCGGCAAAATAGCAACGGCTAGCTTGCCAGCTTCCGTTGAAACCACCAATGTTTTAAAGACTTGTGTAACATCCACGCCCAGTTTTTCTGCCGCTTCTAAACCAAAAGAAGGCGCATTACTGTCGTGCGTATATTCGTGTATTTGGTAGTCGATACCGAGTTTTTTGGCAAGTTCGATAGCAGGGGTCATGGTGTTTTAACTCATTTTAGTCATCAGGTTTACGAATAGTCCGTCACTGTATTAGGCAGCTCGCAGATGCAAAGTCGTTCACAGATAAAATTCGCAGATAAAAATAGCGATAATGGTTATTCTATACCTCTAGTTGATATTCAAGCGAATTAATATTCACAGGATGTACTCTCCCGATATATCGCTTTGATGGCTTTTATGGCATCATAAGCACAACATATTTGACTATTTTTGATACTAATTATGATACCAAATTTCTTAAAAAAACGGATTTTTAAAGCCCCAGTCACCCCTGAAAGCCCTGCAAAAACTGACGACAATCCGGTCGCCCCGACACCTTACGCTGATGCTCCGATCAGCCAGCTATACCGTAAGCTATCGGGCCAAATGCTTGATGTCGCCGTCAAACCGCAGCTACTGGGTGAGCTTCCTGAGTTCGATACCGACGATCAGACACTCATATTTTATGTACTGCAAGATTATTCACGCTCTAATAGTATTTTGATTGACTTGCAGACGCAAGAGCACGACCTGCCACCTGCATTGGTTGGGGTGCATGACCCTGCCCATAATATCAAAGAAAATGCCGCCATTATATTTTTAAACCATCCACACGCTAAAGGCAGCCAGCTATCGCCGCGCCTGTCACGGTTGGTCTCTGCTGTATTGCAAGACCCCGAGCTAAAGGTTCGTCTAGTGCCGGTCTCTATCCTATGGGGGCGTGCGCCAGAAAAAGAAGACTCTCTCTTTAAACTCCTTACTGCTGATAACTGGGAAGACCCAAGTATCACCAAGCAGTTATTTAATATTGGCGTGATGGGTCGTGATACCTTTGTACAATTCCACCCTCCGCAAGACTTGCATACCATTATGCATGAGCAACTGCAAAATGAAGATAACAGTCTGTCTGACCCTGAGTCTCAGCATAATAAAGCCGATACTAACACAGGTGACGAATCACCTAATTACGCTTTGCTAACAGGCGCAGATAGTAATCGTGAACTGGTCAATATGTTGCAGCAGCAGCTCAGTGTCTATCTGAGTAAGCAGCGCGCCAGTATGCTCGGCCCTGATTTGTCGGACCGACGCAACTTAGTAGATAAGTTGGTGTACTCGCCTGCGATTAAACACGCGATAGAGGCCGAAGCCGAGTCCTCAGGAACGACCGTAAACGAAGCACGCAGTCTCGCCAGAGGCTATGCTAATGAAATGGTCAACGACTACTCACATTCTATCGTTCGAGGTTTTTATAAGTTTCTAACGTGGCTATGGACACAGCTATACGACGGCGTAGAAGTCCATCACTTCGAGCGCGTACGTGATCTGGCCGCCGACCACGAACTCGTTTATGTTCCTTGCCATCGCAGTCATGTCGACTATCTATTGCTGTCCTATGTCATCTATAAACGCGGGCTCAGCATCCCTTACGTAGCTGCTGGTGACAATTTAGACGTGCCAGTATTAGGACCTTTATTACGTGGGGCGGTTGCCTTTTATATTCGTCGTAGCTTCCGTGGCAACGCTCTTTATACTGCTGTACTGCGTGAGTATATGCACACCTTAATCACGCGCAACACGCCTATCGAATACTTTATTGAGGGCGGTCGCTCACGCTCAGGGCGTTTGCTACCACCGAAGATGGGTATGCTGGCAATGACCGTACACAGCCAGTTGCGACGTACCAATAAACCTGTGGTATTCATACCGACGTACATCGGCTATGAACGCATCATGGAGGGTGGTACCTATGTCGGTGAGCTGAAAGGCAAACCAAAAGAGTCTGAATCTTTAGTCGGTTTGCTAAAAGTTGGTCGCAAAATTGAACGTATCTTTGGCACTGTGCATTTAAGCTTTGGTACACCACTACATCTTAGCACTTTTATGACTAAATTCGATGTGCCTGCCGATAGCCTGCCTGCGGATCGTACCGATACAGCGCTCGATGATAAAACCACTGCCATGGTCGATAACATCGGCGTAAAAGTCATGCAGCACATCAACAAAGCAGCAGTCGTCACGCCTGTATCGCTGTTGTCACTGGTGCTACTGTCTGCGCCAAAAGCTGCACTAGACGAAGATATCTGCCGTGAGCAAATCGCTCTCTATCAAAGACTGGCCACACAGATAGCCTACTCCGACGATACCGTCATTACTACAATGAGCCCACAGCAAATCATTGATTATGGCATCAAGCTCAAGCTCATCCAGCGAGTGCCCCATATTTTAGGCGATATCATTCAGGTTGCAGGCAAACAAGCCGCGTTGCTCAGTTACTTCCGCAACAACATCTTGCATGTCTTTATCCTACTGTCTTTCTTGGCGGCGTTAGTCGCGCGTAACGGCCGTATCGAACGCAGTCGTCTAAATAGTATTGCCGAGCAGTTATATCCGTTTTTACAGACCGAGCTATTCTTATATTATCCAGCACACGGTCTAGCGGATACACTGAACAAAACCGTCGACAGCTTGCTATCTCATGGCCTGATCGTGGAATTGAACGATGGTATCCTGAGTGCGCCGGAATCCAACAGCAAATGCTATCAGCAGTTGCAAGTGCTGGCGACGCCGGTAGCACAAAGCCTTGAGCGTTATTCTATGACGCTTGCTCTATTAGCTCAGCAAGGCTCTGGCAATCTAACTGAAAGTGAAGTCGTTGACTTGTGTCACCTGCTTGGACAACGCTTGTCTGTGCTATATGCTGATGACATTCCAGACTTCTTTGACCGCGCCCTGTTTACCAGCTTTATCAGTGCATTGCGACGTTTAGACTATCTGCATAAAGACAAAGAAACAGGGGTATTGACCTTTGATCATCGTATTAATGACATCGCCTATCATGCTAAATATGTCCTGACGCCTGATATGATGCAGCTTTTGCAGCAGGTAGCTAGTCTAGATGACGTTGAAATCACGCACGCGATTACCGAGATTAGTAATAAAAAACAGCGCAAATTTGGGCGTAAGCGTTAGGTTTCGCACGAAAGCAACTCGCACAATCAGCCATATTAAATACAAAAAAAAGACCTCTAACTAACTAGAGGTCTTTTTTATTATTAGAAACTATCAAGATTTTCGGGCTTATATTTCATAGCTTAGATTTTACAACTTGAACGCTAAAACTAGAAATGCATTTACGCTTTAGAAATTTTCTTGTACTTCATGCGCTTAGGAGTAGCATCGTCACCTAGAGTCTTTTTGCGATAGGCTTCAAACTCAGTGTAGTTGCCATCGAACCAAACAGGACCTTCTTCTTCGAATGCCAAGATGTGCGTAGCAATACGATCAAGGAACCAGCGATCATGCGATACGACCATGACTGTACCTGGAAATACTTGAATCGCATCCTCTAGTGCACGCAAGGTTTCGATATCTAGATCATTTGATGGTTCATCAAGGAGCAATACGTTAGCACCCTGCTTTAAGGTCTTTGCTAGCTGCAAGCGGTTTCGCTCACCACCTGATAACTGACCAACATGCTTTTGCTGATCTGAGCCTTTAAAGTTAAAGCGACCAATATAGGCACGGCTTGGCGTGGTATAGTCACCAACAGTAATGACATCTAAGCCATCAGACACTTCTTCCCAAACTGTTTTACTGTCGTCTAAGTTATCACGCACCTGACCGACATAAGCAACTTTGACACTTTCGCCCAAATCAACTGTACCAGTATCTGGTGTATCACGCTCGGTAATCATGTTAAACAGTGTGGTTTTACCTGCACCATTTGGACCGACGATACCAACGATAGCACCTGCTGGCACATTGAAGCTTAGGTTTTCATAAAGCAGGCGATCACCGAATGATTTAGAGATGTCATTGATCTCAATAACCTTGTTACCCAAACGTGGACCAGGTGGAATATAAATCTCAGAAGTTTCGTTACGCTTCTGGAACTCTTGCGAGTTTAGCTCTTCAAAGCGCTGTACACGAGACTTGGACTTGGCCTGTTGACCTTTTTGATTTTTGCGAATCCATTCCAGCTCTTTTTTCAGGGCTTTGGCGAATGACTCTTCTTGCTTGTTTTGCTGCTCTAGACGAGTATTCTTTTGCTCTAGCCACTCGGTGTAGTTGCCTTCGTATGGATAGCCATGACCACGGTCAAGCTCCAAAATCCATTGGGCGACGTTATCTAAGAAGTAACGATCATGGGTAATCGCCACAATTGTACCGCTGTAGTTCTGCAAGAACAGCTCTAGCCACGCGACAGATTCGGCATCCAAATGGTTGGTTGGCTCGTCGAGTAACAGCATATCTGGACGTGACAATAACAAGCGGCATAGCGCCACACGACGTTTTTCACCACCAGACAGTTTGCTAACGTCAGCATCCCATGGCGGCAGACGTAGTGCATCGGCGGCTTTTTCTAGCTGAGTATTTAAGTTATGCGCGTCCCAGGTTTGGATGATGTCTTCCATTTTGCCCTGCTCTTCAGCAAGCTTATCAAAATCAGCATCAGGCTCAGCGTATTCTGCATAGATGGCATCCAATCGTGCCAACGCATCTAATGCTTCGCGCATGCCGTCTTCGACATTGCCACGGACGTCTTTGTCGTCATCAAGCTGTGGCTCCTGCGGTAGATAACCGACCTTGGTACCTGCCTGCGCACGTGCTTCACCGCTAAACTCAGTATCGACGCCTGCCATGATACGTAGCAAGGTTGACTTACCAGCGCCATTGATACCTAGTACGCCAATCTTGGCACCAGGAAAAAACGACAGGTTAATATTTTTCAAGATTTCGCGCTTAGGGGGAACAAGTTTTGACACGTTGTTCATCGTGTAGATATATTGAGCCATTCACACTCCGATAGACTGCATAGAAGAGGCTAGCAAATCATGCTTAGCAACGATGCCAAGCGCGCTACGCCTCAAAATCAGGGTTACACATTGTAAGCCATTATCGCATTGTGGCGCATACCCTGCAAGCCAACAGATTGTTTTAGCGTTTGTTTTACCGCTTTTGTCATTGAGCATGACGCTTTTTGCCGAAAAGCAGCAACGAAACAGACTTTCGACTTATGTTGTTTAACATTTTGATTCACAACTGTTTTATAAAGACCACAAAAAGTAGCATCAAACCTTTCTAAAATTTAATCAATAGCGTTTATTATATTAGAATACCTTAACAAAACAACTTATTCTGAATCACGTGAACCTAAAAATTAAATGACAGTAAAGGTAATACGTTTATGGCCACTGGCTATCGCCCTGAAATTATCCAACGTGCGTTTATTGGTCTTATCGGCTCACACTTACATCCATTTTGGTCATGGACCAGTCCCAAATTGAGGCTGATTGCACGGCAGGTAATGAATGACGACTTGGTTGCTTTGCAATTCGAAAGCAACTACGCCTTTAATCGTCAAACATTTGAGCGACGGCTAGGCTTGCATGGGGGACAATACATCGGGTTAACGGTTATCATCGATGGTGTTCATCATCAGCGTCATTATTCATTGATAGGATTGGCTGAGCAGTCTCTTCAGCTGCAAAATAACGCCCTGACTGACGACCACATGAATAAATCGACGCAGCATCGTCATGTTACTATCGCGATTAAGCCCCAAGGATTGGTTTCAAACTACTTAGTTCGGCAAGCCCAGCTCGGTACAATATTTGATAGCAGTTTACCAAGTGGAGAGTTCACGCTTAAACAGTCAAAACTACATACACAGTCAGGCAAACAATCTATCACTACGCCATCTTCTCTACTGTTCATAGCAGGAGGCAGTGGTATCACTCCCATGTTGGGGCTTATCGCACAAGCCTTAGAGCAAACTCATCAAAATCGTATTGTCACGTTGCTGTATTACAGTCGCATGCCACTAGCAGGGACGCCTTTTTTGCAACACTGGCAGCAACTAAAAAATAGTTATCCGAATTTTACTTATCATTTGGTCAATACAGAAGACCCCAATAGCTATTTGGCGGGTACGCGACATTTGAGTGCCGAAAGTTTGCTGTCGCTAAATTTACCTCTAGTAGATACACAAATATTTGCTTGTGGATCGCAGACATTGTTGACTGGCTTATATAAAGCCGCTGCAGAAATAACTCTGTCTACAAACAAGCAGCTGCGCGATAACATCATAGTAGAGAGCTTTGGTAATGCCATGGCTGGCTTCAATATCGATGACAATCAGACATTTGATCAAACAGTACCTGTAGAAAAACACACTATCTATTTGCGGTCACGGCAAAGGCAGTTCGACACGAATACAACCTTGTTGTTGGGTGCCGAACAAGCTGGCATGCGTCTCAACTATGGCTGCAGACAAGGAATCTGTCAGCTATGTCGCTGCAACAAAGCCAGCGGCGTGGTAAAAAATATTCAAACAGGTAAGGTCAGCAGCGATGGTTAGGTAATCCCCCCCAATAAATAAGAACACTTAGAAATAGAGATTAACTGCTAAAATATACTAGCAGGAGAATCCTATGAAAAAGACACGTTTTACTGACAATCAAATCGTTAATATTCTTAAACAAGCAGAACAAGGCGTACCTATCGCTGACTTGTGTCGCGAGCATAACATTGGACAAAGCACCTTCTACAACTGGCGCTCTAAATATGGTGGTATGGATGCTGCGCTTATCGGTCGCTTAAAAGAGCTTGAAGTTGAGAATGCTCGCTTAAAAAAGATGTATGCCGATGAATGTCTCAAATCCGACATATTACAGGATGCCATGTCAAAAAAGTGGTAGCGCCACTCAGGCGCAAAGAGATGGCTTGTCACTATATTAAAGAACATGGCATCAGTATCCGTAGGGCATGCCTGATCTTTAAGATCAGCGTCACCTGTTATTATCACAAGTCCGTCGCCTCTGATGAGAATAAGCAGATAGCGGACCTGCTAATAGATCTGACGCAGCAGAATAAGAACTGGGGCTTTGGATTATGCTTTTTAACCTTACGTAATGTACTAGGACTGCCATACAACCATAAGCGCGTGTATCGCATTTACCGTGAGCTTGAACTTAACCTTAGAATCAAACCTCGCCGCCGTATTAAGCGCGTAAAACCTGTGCCACTGGCTGTACCTGATAAGATAAACCAAAGCTGGAGCATGGACTTCATGCATGATGCCTTAACTGATGGACGAGGGTTTAGACTGTTTAATGTCATTGATGATTACAACCGTGAAGCCTTAGCGGTTGAGATTGACTTCTCATTACCCGCTCAAAGAGTCATACGCAGTCTGAATCAGTTAATTGAATATCGAGGTAAGCCGGTTCAGGTAAGATGTGATAATGGACCTGAATACATCAGCAACGCGCTTAAAGACTGGGCGGTAAATCAAGGTATCTTGATCAGTTATATTGAGCCTGGCAATCCACAGCAGAATGCTTATGTTGAGCGCTATAATAGAACGATGCGTTATGATTGGTTAAACCAAGAGCTGTTTACGGATTTAGACCAAGTCCGTCAGCAAGCAGAGGATTGGTTGTATCACTATAATTATGAGCGTCCTAATATGGGCAATGGTGGCTTTACGCCAATACAGAAACTAAACCATGCAGCTTAATTCTATTTGATAAGTGTCTTATGATTGGGAGGATTACCGTTACGAGTCGATTCAAACATGCATCAATGTTGCTGTAACCGACGTAGTATTAGATACCTAAGAGACATTAAGGACTTACTTATGCGCTTGTTACCATATATATTTACAGCACAAGGGACTGGTTTCGCTTACACCACGGAAACACAGTCCAACCAAGGTTTGTATCCCACATTGACGGGTGCCCAGCTAACCAAATCTCGCAGTGACGCTTTGGCTGATGAGTTAAATGCGCTGTACCAAAATGTCATGAGCTCATTGGGCAGTGATGATGCACGTTATATTCAACGTGTACATACCACAGTGGTCTACAGCGAAATGGTCTCACGCAGTTTACTCGCAGCGGCTGGGCGCATGTCATCGAAACGTAGCCTAGTAGCAACTTGGCTACTGGCTACTTCCCTACTGAGCTTCAGCAAAATCTTAAACAACATGGAGCTTGGTCATAATGTCATGCACGGGCAATATGACTGGATGCAACATCCCTATCTAAACAGCCAAACGTTTGATTGGGACATTGTCTGTCCTGCGCCACTTTGGCAGCATTCACATAATTACTTGCACCACACCTTCACCAATATCGTTAATCGTGATCATGATGTCGGCTATCACCTGATTCGTGTAACAGATGAGCAACCTTGGACACCAAGCGATCGCTACAACCTGCTTAATACGATGTTTTTAGCCTTAGGGTTTGAGTGGGCAGTTGCCTTCCACGATATTCAAATTAGTGTCGACGAGTATGCTGACTCCCCTCAGTTAGCAGAGATCATGCAGCCTAAATCTCGTGGTCTATTTGCCAAAATTGCTAGGCAAATCGGCAAAGATTACGTTGCTCTGCCTACCGCAGCAGGCCTGCTATTAGGACGACATAGTGCCATGACGACATTGAGTGGTAATATCACCGCCAATACTGCCCGTAACCTATGGACATGGGCGGTTATTTTTTGCGGACACTTCACGGAGCAGGCTCATATCTATACCGAGCTTGATGCAAATGAAAGTAAAGGCGACTGGTATGTGCGCCAGATCCTTGGGTCTAGCAACATAAAGGGCAATAACTTTTTCCACATCTTGACGGGGAATTTATCCCATCAAATCGAGCATCATCTCTTTCCCGATATGCCGGCCAGACATTACGCACGCATCGCGCCACAAGTACAGGCGATATGCAAGAAATATGAACTGCCCTACAATACTGGGCGTTTTGGCTGCCAACTTCGACAAGTGATAGGTAGAATTCATCACTTCAGCAAACCGAGCACCGAGGAGTGGCAGAGTTATCTACAATCGCAATCTATACAAGAAACCAAAACAACTCATGGCGCCAAGGAGGAACAAAAAGAAGCGCCTATCATACGCGGGCTAGGTAAATACCTTCCTCCCGTTATGCGCCAAGCCTTACTTTACTTTTAGGGCGGGCACTGCTGGTAAAAAATCTGTTTATTCAGAATATTAACATTTTTCCTATCCACTCTTACTCTAGGGCGCTACAATTTTTTTGGAAAAAACTATAATATAGACTCAAACAGTGGTGAATCCCGACTGGCTAGATAAACGAACAAATACTTATAAAAAATGGAGAACGGCCATGAACACTCAAACTTTTGAAGAACCTATAAATATCACTCATAACGAATCAGCAAACCGTTTTGAAACCACCATTGATAGCCACACAGGTTATATCAGTTACCAAGACCGTGGTAATGAATTGGTATACGACCACACTGTCGTACCGCAACAACTAGGCGGCCGCGGTTTGGGCTCAGCGCTGGTAAAGCACGCGCTTGACTTCGCACGTCAGCAGGAAAAAAAAGTGGTTCCTCAGTGTTCCTTTGTATCCTCTTACATCAGCAAAAACCCTGAGTACAAAGACTTACTATAGTTGACTAATGGCTGGCCAGCCCGTATTATTTTCAATAAACCATACCAACATAACAATAAAGGTTTTTAACATGAGTAGTTTATCTGACGAACAAGTCGACCTGCAGTTAGAAGAGTTAACTGGTTGGCAGCGTGACGGTAAAAGTATCATTAAAACTTATCACTTCAGTGACTTCATTGAGGCGATGAGCTTTATGAACCAAGCTGCTTTTTATGCTGAATCACTTGAGCATCACCCCGAATGGCGCAATACTTACAATGTGGTAGAAGTTCGCCTCACCAACCACGATATCGGCGGCATTTCTAGCTTGGATATCCGTCTAGCCAAACGTATGGAATATATCATTCAACCTAAACGCTTATAACGATGCGTCAATAATTTTTGATGGTTGAATAAAAGCTCCAAGAGAATAGAAATTCTAAGAAAAAAGGCCATAAAAAGTAAGCCATAAAAAGTCCTCATATGTTATGAGGACTTTTTTGTTTGATAATGGATTTTGGCTCAACATTCAGTGCCTACTGCTTACATTTTGCGGCTAACGAACGCGACGATGATTAGAATGACGGCGACAGCTAAGAAAATATATGCCAGATTAGCAGATAGTCCAGCGACCCCGCCAAAACCTAAGAGGCTTGCTAACAATGCGATTACCGCAAAAATAATAGCCCAACGAAACATAATGCTCTCCTTTTCGTATTTATCTTTATTTTCATTATTTTCATTCTTTTCTTTTAGTACTGCTTACAACGCTAGATTAGCAATATTTATTTTTGAAAAACGTGCACTTTAGTAAAAAAAACGGCAAGTTATGTAATGTGTGTATTAAATATTAGCAGTTTGGTGTTTTTTTCTGGATTTATAGGACTTGTGTATAGAGAAGGTGGGTTACTTTTTATTGACTCTGCTTTTCATCATATAATCTGATATAAACAGTAAGTAACAAATACCCTTTATTCATTGGTGGTGTTCTAAAAAGTATGCTGGTGATCAAAGTCAAGAAAAAACTCATGCACCATCCTCTGATTTTACAAGCCTTTCGAAGCATTAAAAATTGTTCAAATTCTAATCAGCATACTTTCTGATACACCACCTATTCATTATGATCACTTTCGAACATAGTTCTTTATAAAAGAAAAACGCTAAATACGATGGCAGCAGTCAGTTAAATATCTGACTTATATAAACAGTTTGGCTTAACCTTAGTTGTGCCAAATCATCCGCTTAAAAACAATTCGATGAACTACCCACTACCTTAGAGGTAGGGGTTTCTTAGGTAATGCTCATA
>NZ_JAKDUI010000271.1 GCF_030457785.1 Psychrobacter sp.
CTAAGGGTTGTGACTTTAGACAAGTCTCTGATAATGAGATACAGGACATTGAGAACAAACTAAACAACAGACCAAGAAAACGCTTAGGGTTTAAAACGCCTATGCAGGCGTTCTATAATATTAATTAGCGTTGCACTTGGTGTGTTAATCTAAGATTTTGATTATCTGCGCACGTAGGTAATACCTACAATGCAGATAACGCTTTTAGTAGGCGTCTATTCTGCTCTGCTGTACCGATGGTGATACGCAGATACTCATTAACACGTGGCTTATCGAAATGACGTACGATGATGCCTTGTTCACGCAAAACACTGGCGACAGCACTAGCATTGCCATCTTTTGGACGGGCAAACACAAAATTTGCATGTGATGGTAATACTTTATAGTCGAGCGCATTGAGGCCTTCTGTCAACGCCTTACGCAAATCCTTCACCTGCTGACGCGTTTGCTCAAAGTACTCAACATCTAACACGCTTGCTGTCGCACCAGCCTGTGCTAGCTTATCAAGCGGATAACTATTAAAGCTGTTTTTCATACGAGTCAATGCTTCAATCAGCGAAACATTACCAAAGGCCATACCGACACGTAAACCAGCCAGCGAACGTGACTTAGAAAAGGTTTGTGTCACCAAAATATTATCAAACTCATTGATGAGACTCACCGCCGAAACACTGGCGGCAGAATTACCCTCATCTATCTCAGCAAAATCAATGTACGCCTCGTCTATCACAATCACTGAGTTTGAGTGCTCACCTGCAAGCTTGCGGATATCATCAAGCGATAATAACAACCCAGTTGGTGCATTGGGGTTAGCAATGATGATTCCACTACAAGGCTGACGATACGCATCAGGATCTATACTAAAATCATCTTCTAAGGCGATTTGTACCAACTCTATACCAAAAGTCTGCGCATACACTGGATAAAAACTATAGCTAATATCAGGGGCTAACAATGGGCGCTCTTTTAAGAAAAAACTGGCAAATACAAACGCCAATACTTCATCTGAGCCATTGCCGACAAACACTTGGTTGATATCAAGACCGTGTAGCTGTGCTAACACCTCACGCAGATCATCAGAGTCCGGCGCTGGATACAGGCGCAGATCATCCGCTTGCTGCCCTAAAACCTTTGCAATAGCTTCACCAACTTTTGGTGACGGTGGAAATGGGTTTTCATTGGTATTTAGTTTGCATAAATTGTCATGTTGCGGTTGCTCGCCTGGGACATACGGCGACAAATTACGGGCTTTAGAAGACCAAAGTCTGGTGTCTATCTTTAACTCACTCATAAGTTCTCCTACTGTTAGCCACAAAGACTATCAAAATTAAAAATCTAAAATAAAATCAAGTGTAGATATCAAAAGCAACCTATTGAAAATACATCACTGATAACGGTATCGAGCCGATCGAGCGTGGGCTTCTAAGTCCTCACGCTGCGCCAAAATATCCGCCGTCTCAGCCAATGGCTTGCTGCCTGACTGGCTGCAATAAATGACAGATGATTTCTTTTGGAAATCATAAACCCCTAGCGGCGAAGAAAATCGAGCTGTCCCTGATGTCGGTAGCACGTGGTTGGGTCCAGCGCAATAGTCACCAATGGCCTCAGGCGTGTGGCGGCCCATAAAGATAGCACCGGCGTGACGAACGTCACTCAGCAAGGCGTCGGGATCATTCACAGACAGCTCCAAATGTTCAGGAGCAACACGATTGATCACAGCCATGCCTTCACTGCGATCTTTGACCAAAATAAGGGCGCCACGGTTTTTTAAAGAATCACGAGCGATATCTGCTTTTGGTAATTCTGCCAATGCTTTTTCGATTTCAGCCGCGACTTCAGCAAGCTGCTGCTCACTGGTAGTGACAAAGATAGCTTGAGCGATGCGGTCATGCTCCGCCTGTGATAGCAGGTCCATGGCCAGCCAATCTGCACGATCTTGCGCTTCACCTTCTGCATAAACCAGCACCTCAGAAGGCCCTGCAATCATATCAATCCCAACTTGTCCAAACACCACGCGTTTAGCGGCTGCAACATACTTATTACCAGGACCTGTGATTTTATCTACTGCAGGAATCGTTTCCGTGCCGTAAGCGAGAGCGGCAACAGCCTGCGCCCCGCCAATGGTAAAGACACGATCTACCTGTGCCAAATGTGCTGCTGCCAGTACTAGTGGATTCAGAACACCCTTTGGCGCTGGCACCACCATGATAACTTCAGCAACCCCTGCCACTTTGGCAGGTATGGCGTTCATCAATACAGAAGACGGGTAAGACGCCAGACCACCAGGCACATAAATACCGACTCGATCGAGTGGTGTCAGCTTTTGACCTAGGCGATTGCCCAACTCATCTTCATACTCCCAGCTGCCTTGCATTTGACGCTCATGAAATGTTTTCACGCGCGTCGCTGCAGTATTCAACGCTGTTTTCACTGTGGCATCTAAGCCATCGAATGCCTCTGCCAGCGCTTCTTTAGAGAGTTCTAAATCTGACATCGTCGTCGCGGGATGCTGATCAAACTGTTGGGTTAATGCCAATACGACACCATCGCCATCATGCCGTACTTGGTCAATGATATCATCGACGGTTTGTAATAATTCGGCATCATTGACGGTTTCAAAAGCAAGCAACGCCGATAACTGGCTATCAAAATCGGCACTCTGGGTACTTAACTGGCGCATGACCTAATCCTATATCTGAGCATAAAATACTGCTAAAACGAACGGCGTAATAA
>NZ_JAKDUI010000046.1 GCF_030457785.1 Psychrobacter sp.
ACAAAATTTACTGAAACCCTTATGCTGTCTATATTTCCTAGTAATACTCTCTCGTGCTCCTAACTCACTATCTAGTTTTTTTGGGCTTCGATGATTGATTTTTCAGCATGCTGCTCACTTTCTCCTCACATGAGTTTACTATTTCATGATCGGTCGGATACACTGTTTCCATGGAGCTCATGCCTTGTGGGCTCTAGCGCCTATGGCAAGATGAGCACAATATCTCAAGTGACTGGTCCTTTTGAGTAAGAGTATTGGTACATTAGAAAGCTAAATGCTTGAACTTAAGAGTTTTTTTACATAATTGTAAGAATCCAACAGCCTAAATATTATAAAATAGCTCCAACGTCAATGCTCAGAGGGGAGTAACGACAATATAGGCAAAATCATCTGTCTATTTTATAAACTGCATAAAGGTATTAAATGTCTTATTTAATCAAGTCTCTAGTTGTCACGTTATCACTATTACTGAGCACCACCGTTTTCGCTGCTAACACCAGCTACTACGGTAATAAGTTTCATGGAAAACGTACCGCTAGTGGTAGTATTTTCAACATGCATGCTATGACCGCTGCACATAAAACGTTGCCGTTTGGTACTAAAGTTGAAGTGACTAACAAAAAGACAAAGCAGAGCGTAATTGTGAAAATTACAGATAGAGGTCCTTTCACTCCGGGACGTGTCCTTGACCTATCTAAAGCCGCTGCTGGTAAAATAAACTGTAGCCTATGTACCACCTCCATGGAAATATTGTCTTATGGTGATGGTAAGTATCGTAAAGAATAATACCAAAAAAGGGAAAGCCGACGCTTTCCCTTTTTTTATGTCTGAATAATGGCAAGCACCTACTCGAAACTCGCTTCCAACTCCTCTAACGTCGTCATCGACAGCAACAACGTCTCTTCATTGTCGCTATGCTGCTGCTGTAGTGCCGATTGCTCGTCCAACAATACCAACAAATCAGCTTTTCGGCTCTCTTCATACAGCTCCGTATCGGCAAGCTTATCCTCTAGGAGACTCAGGCTTTTTTCAATTTTTGCCAAGTTCTTTTCTGCCGTCTCAATCTCACGGCGGACGGGTGCTGTCAATTTGCGCTGTTCCGCTGCTAACTTACGCTGCTCGTCTTTACTCAGTGCAGGTTTGGCATCTGCCTTCCCTTTTGGTGCTGTCGTTGCTGACTGACTGTCTGATTGCAGATCCCGTGTCTCACGTGAAACAAACTTTTTGTTCTCTTTTTTACTTTTTTTCTTGCCTGAATTTTTATCCTGAGCGCTTTCTTGTTTGCGTTTTTCTGCCAGCCACTTACCATAATCGCTGATATCACCATCAAACTCATCGATTTGACCATCATGAACCAAGTACAGCTCATTACAGACGTTGGCAATCAGCTCACGATCATGTGACACCAGTACCACTGCCCCTTCAAACCCTTGTAACGCAATGGTCAACGCTTGGCGCATTTGCAAATCTAAATGGTTGGTTGGCTCATCGAGAACAAGCACATTCGGACGCTGCCAGACAATTAACGCCAACGTCAAGCGCGCACGCTCACCACCAGAGAACAGCTCGCTTGGTGTGTCGATACGATCTCCGCGAAAGTCAAAACTACCAAGAAATGATCGGAGATCCGCATCAGAGGTTTTACCCGCTAGGCGGCGAAGCATCTGCAGCGGTGTCGCAGCCGCATCTAACGCATCCATCTGATGCTGATTAAAATAGCCGAGCTTTAAGGTGTCTGAAACACGGTAAGTACCTGTCAAAATACCCAGCTCACCGACCAACGCTTTGATAAGCGTTGACTTACCAGCACCGTTCATACCAAGTAGTCCAAGGCGTGTATCGGGCGTGACTTGCACATTGGCGTTATGCAGCAACGGTGTCTCGCTATAGCCGATATCTGCATGCGTCATTTCAATCAATGGTGAGCTCATGTTTTCTGGCTCATAAAAACGAAATGAAAACGGGTTTTCTGCCATCATTGGAGACAACTCAGCCATACGTTCGAGCTGTTTGATGCGGCTTTGAGCCTGTTTGGCCTTGCTTGCTTTGGCACGAAAACGGCGAATGAAATCGTCTAAATGCGCCTTGGTCGCTTGCTGCTTTTCGAATGCTTGTTGCTGCTGCGCCATGCGCTCGTGACGCGTCCGAACGAACTGCTGATAGTTACCGGTATATAAGGTGATTTTCTGTTGTTCCACATGCAAGATATGACCGACCGTGGCATCCAAAAAGGCTTGGTCATGCGAGATAACAATCACCAAGCCATCAAAGGCATTAATCCATGTCTCAAGCCACAAAATGGCATCCAAGTCCAAATGGTTGGTTGGCTCATCAAGTAACATCAAGTCAGCACGGCTCATCAACGTCTTGGCAAGGTTTAAGCGCATGCGCCAGCCACCAGAGAAGCCTTCTACTGGCTGCTCATGTTGACGAGTATTAAAACCAAGCCCTGCCATGATTTGCGCGGCCTTGGTGGGCGTACGATACCCATCGATTTCATCAAATTGCTGATGCAATATACCAATCTGCTCATCACTAACACTACCCAAATCATTCAGCGACGCATTGATCTCATACCATTGTTCGTCGCCACTCAACACATAATCAATCGCTGTCTGCGTACTAGCGCCAACTTCCTGTGCCATATGTGCGACCTGCCAGCTATCAGGGATGCTCACCTCGCCCTTATCAAGCGTGACCTCTGTGTCGCCCGTACCCATTTGCGTGAGTAATAAAGCAAACAAAGTCGATTTGCCTGTGCCATTGTTGCCCGTTAAGCCAACTTTGTGGCCTGGATGGAGCTGGAAGCTTGCGCCTGCAAACAGTTCACGACCATCACGGCGAACACCAACGTCTTTAAATTCGATCATATAATTTCTTCATCTCAACGGTAATATAAAACACAAGGCAATAGAAAAAACACATTTAGGGTATGTTTACTGGCGGCTATTATTTCAAACGCCTAGCCGATAGGCAAACGATTAAAGAACTATTTGACAATCAGTTAGTTGTTAGAATGACAAATCTATGTCGTTATGGTCAATATCGTCACGCTTGACAAACGAATCACAGCCCCCACTATGCTATAATGCTAGAAAAGAAGTGCCAAAAATTCACCGAAGCGTCGTGATGGCACCCACATAATACTTATAATAAGCCAAACAACACTGCCATAATGACAGCACCCAATTTAATCAAACGCTGCTCGTATCTTTATTTGCAACTATTTGCTTGCAAACCCGAACAGGACGACGACCGCATTTGATCCTAGCAACTGAGGTAGATATGAACGAATCAGCCAACCAATTTAGTCCAAGCTCAAGCCAACCAGTAGATCCGACTGTCTTAAGCCTAACGGATAGTGCCGCGCAAAAAGTACGTCGGCTGCGTGAGGAAGAAGGTGACAGCAACCTTATGTTACGTGTCTATGTAACGGGTGGCGGCTGCTCAGGTTTTTCCTATGGTTTTAACTTTGCCAACGACCTAAACGAAGACGACGCCAACTTTGACAACGGTGACGTCACGCTGGTCGTCGACTCAATGAGCTATCAGTATCTACAAGGCTCAACCGTTGACTATACTGAAGGGCTAGAAGGCGCGCGATTTATTGTCACCAACCCAAATGCGACCACTACCTGTGGCTGTGGCTCGTCGTTTTCTATCTAAACGATGGCCTTCACCGTGGCTTTTTAGTGTGAGCTATTCAGTTTTGTATGTTGGTCGTTTAGTATTGTTTGATATAGACAACGACCATCCAAATTGAGTAGCGCTGGGGCACCTATCTTCTGGGTAGGTGCTTTTTAGTCTAAACCTTTTATCCTAGCGTTATCGTTAAACCAGATACGGTGCCAGCCTCGATTAGTCTGCTATCTGTAGTACCTGCACTCGGCTTACTTTTAACCAAGTGATATTGAACCAACTATTTAGCGACAACTTCGTTCGATTTGTACTGTTATTTTCTGGCTATTTTTTCCGTCAAACAGCGTCAAATCGGTGTTGGTCAAAGCTTACTGTATTTGTAATTGTCCGTGGTTTTCAGGACAGCTTTGAGCTAAACTGACAAAACTTTGAATCTAAATTCTGAATCCAATACTTACCTTTTTTATGGTCAAACGCTAGTCGTGTTTTGTCCCACCATAATAAATAACAACAGATGACTACTATGAGTAATTTTGCAAACAGCTTTGTTAATTTTGAAATCCCAAATTGGTTTGACAGTCAGTATCTGGCAGGCATGCTCCGTGGTATCGAAAAAGAAGGCTTGCGTGTTAAGCCAGATGGTTTTTTGGCGCAAACACCTCACCCCACAAAGCTCGGATCAAAACTCACTCATCCTTTTATCACCACCGATTACTCAGAAAGCCTGCTTGAGCTGATAACCGACCCCAAGAGCTCACCAAAAGAAACGCTGAACATGCTGCGCCAATTGCACCTATTGGTCTATCAAGGTATGCCCGAAGGTGAACTGATGTGGCCCTTGTCGATGCCGTGCATGCTATCTTCAAATGATGAGGATATCCCACTCGCCGATTTTGGCAGTTCTAACACAGGTAAGCTCAAAACCCTGTACCGTAGCGGGCTTGGTATTCGCTATGGTCGCCGTATGCAGACCATTGCAGGGTTACATTACAACCTGTCTTTCGGTGATAATTTATTTGAGGCATGGCAGGCACAAAGCCCAGCGGCACAAAACCAAACGTTGACAGAATTCAAAAACGAAAAGTATCTCGGACTGATCTGTAATTTCAAACGCCTGACCAGTTTGGTTCTGTACTTACTAGGTGCTAGCCCAAGCGTTTGTCCTTGTTTCTTGGCAGGTCGTGAACATGATTTAGAGCTTTTAAACGACTCAACTTACTACAAGCCAACTGCCACTAGCTTACGTATGGGTAAACTAGGTTATACCAACAGCGTACAAGAGCAGCTGGATATTCGTTATAACTATTTGCCAGAATACGTCGATGGGCTGCGTCGTGCTATTCAAACGCCGCACGAAAGCTTTGCAAAGCTCGGCTTAGACGATGTCGATGGCAATCCTATTCAAATCAACAACCACATCCTACAAATAGAAAACGAGTATTATAGCCCGATACGTCCAAAGCAAATCGCCAAGAGCGGTGAAACCCCGACCGAGGCACTGGAGCGACGTGGTATCGCTTATGTTGAATTCCGTGCCATCGATCTTGACCCTTATAGCAATGTCGGTATTCGTCTGTCCAGCGCTTGCTTTTTAGAAGTCATGGCACTGTATTGTTTGCTAAACGACTCCCCTGACCTGCTACCTGAAGAGGATGAAGCACTGGCTATCAACCTCGAGCGTGTCGTAAACGAAGGGCGCAGCGAAGGTTTACACATCATCAATAACTGTGAAGAGCAGACACTGGAAAGCTGGATGTTGGCGCACATGGATAACATGCAACCACTGGCCGCGATGCTTGACGTACATTATGGTGGCAATGATTACCGTGCAGCAGTCGCCTTGATGCGAGGTAAAGCAGGTCACCCTGAGTCTACTATTTCGGCACAGGTAAACGCTGACAGCGAACGTTTAGGCAGCTTATGGCAGCTCGGCTTCACCTTGGCAGAGCAGCATCGAGACTCATTACTAGAGCAAACACTGAGTCCAAACACACAAGCGAAATATGAAGTACTGGCTGAAAAGTCCATCTTACAGCAAGCCGAAATTGAAGAGAAAGATACCGAAGACTTCATAGACTTTTTGCAACAATATCGCTAAATTTTAATCCAGAGCCGAACCCAGAGACTGCCTCACTTTTTTAGACGACTTATAAGAGTAACTGCTTTATGCAACAACTGACCACTTACCGAAGTCTACAAGTTTTTTTGGTCATCATGACCGTGATAGGTATGAGTTTTGCGCTGTTTTTCTTGCAGCGTTATATGGGGTTCACACCTTGTCCATTATGTATTTTTCAGCGTTTTGGTCTGATAATCATGGGAGTTTTTGCTTTAATCGCTGCTTTGTTTGGCCCCAAATCAAAGGCGACACGACTGGTATTATGGCTTGGTAGCTTAGTTGGTATTGGCTGGGCAACTGTGGTAGCAGGGCGTCACGTTTGGTTACAGCATCTGCCTGCCGATCAAGTGCCTTCTTGCGGTCCAGGGCTGAACTATTGGTTAGATACACTACCTATCTTACAAGTACTCCGAGAAGTATTTTCTGGATCGGGTGAGTGTGCGGAAATCGATTGGACATTTATGAGCCTCAGTATCCCTGAGCAATCTTTGATTTTTTTCAGCCTACTGCTCGTAGTACATGGCTTGATTCTTTGGCGAATCATTCGCCCTACTGAAGCGCCTCGCATCGGGTAACAGATGCTAGAACAGCTAACTGGCCTACATACCTTTATCCTATGCTTTCATCTGGCTTGCTTTCATCTAAACAGACATAGACTATCGACGCTTGATAGAACTGACAGAGCCTATAGGATGAAGGCATCTGTAAAACAGATCTAAAGCCAGTGTTAAGTACCAGTAATAACAAAAAGTCCACAGAGACATACCAAACCTTTGATATCTTGTGACAGCTTATTCAGTTATTTTATAAGCATACCTAAACATTCGGTATTTGCAGCCAACCAGTAAGTAAGTCACGAACTTGTACAACTTATAGCCATTTGTATTAGACCAATAGTGACCACTCACTTGTCTCAATATGCAAAAGACGGAGTCACATGATCAGGATTGCAACCCTTTATCATGTATCTCATTTTTCTTCTCGTCTTTCATTTTTGACAATGGTCTTGCATTGCCGGCCTGACAAGTAACCCTTCAAAACACTGTTTAACACATCGTTTTTGGTATGATCATGATATCTCTTGCGCCTATTTTTTCTTCTACCTGCCGCACTATCGGCTACCTGAGTCGCCCACTATTAGGGATGTCGCTTTGTGTGTTGATGGTTGGCTGTGATAGCGCCTCCTCTAACATCGAAAAAGACATAAGCACCAAAGTCGCTACGGTTGATGAGGTAAAAGAGGCAGGTCAGCAAAGCACAGAGCAAGCAATTCAAGAAGCTGCTCGTCCATCAGTATCCGATGCGACAGCAGCAACAGAAGGTCAGTCCCTCATCGCTGCCGCTCAGTCGAGCAATGATAGCTATTATACACCGCCATCGTCTTCTGATGATTCAGCAGCAAGCAATTACAGCTCTCTACAGGCTACATTAATGGGTGACTATGGCGGCATGGTGCCTTGTCCTTCGTGTGATAGTATCGACGTCACCTTAAACCTATTTTCCGATGGCTCAGTTCGAAAAACCAGCATTTATAACAACACTGCACGCACACGAGAGCCACTTTATCAGTCTGGAATTTATCGTCAGGACGACGATAAAATCACAATAGTATATGAAAATGAAAACCTAGAGGTTTATCATATTCAAGACAACCATCTCGTTTTGATGAGCGCTGACGACACTCCTGATAATGACTATACGCTATCTCTTAAATAAAGCGTGTTGAACATTGCGAAATAAAATCGCAGAAAGCGAAAACGACGTCTACTTGCTAGGCGTTTTTTGTTGGTCATCGAACGATGTTTACTTTACAATGATCCTCTGTCTGCCGCACTAGGTCATGTCGGCTAATCGCAGAGTTTACCTCCTTTTTTATTCAAGCACGTACGGAACGTCTATGCATATTCATATTCTTGGTATTTGTGGTACTTTTATGGGTTCGCTCGCATTGCTTGCGCGTGCATTAGGGCATACAGTAACTGGATCAGACGCCAACGTATATCCTCCGATGTCTACCCAACTTGAGAATGCTGGTGTTGCTATCGAAGAAGGTTATCTGGTAGAGCATTTGCAACCAGCACCTGACTTGGTCGTCGTCGGTAATGCTATGAAGCGCGGCATGGATGTCGTTGAATATATGCTAGATACCGGTCTGCGCTATACCTCGGGCCCGCAGTTTCTCTCAGAGCAAGTCTTGCAATCGCGTCACGTAATCGCCGTCGCAGGTACTCACGGCAAGACCACTACGACAACGATGCTGGCGTGGATACTGCATTATGCCGGTGTCGATACTGGGTTTTTAATCGGTGGTGTGCCACTGGTCAATACCACTGATGAGAATTTGCAGCAAACCTTTGCCCATAGTAGCTATTTGGGTGCAGAAAAAAACGCGGATAACACTGCAAGTAATGGCTATTTTGTCATTGAGGCGGATGAGTATGATTCTGCATTTTTTGATAAACGTTCAAAGTTCGTACACTATCGCCCACGCACCGCTATTTTAAATAACCTCGAATTTGATCATGCGGATATCTTCGCTGACCTCAATGCGATTCAGACACAATTCCATCATATGATTCGCATGATTCCAAGCAGCGGCAAAATAATCATGCCAGTGGCGACTACCAGCCTAGAAGATACCTTGGCAAAAGGCGTTTGGACACCCGTTTGGCGTACAGCTATTCATAGCACTGAGGCTTTAGACACACAAACCAACTGCGACTGGCAGGCGAAACTTCTCAGCGATGATGGCAGTCATTTTCAGATTAGCCATCCCGCTGATGACGCAGCGAGCGCGACGGTAGAATGGTCGATGAGTGGCATTCATAACGTCAATAACGCGCTCGTGGCAGTAGCCGCTGCTTATGATATCGGCGTGAGCGTATCTACTGCTTGTGCCGCTTTATCAGCTTTTGCAGGTATCAAGCGCCGTATGGAACTGATCGGTGATGTCGATGACATCTTGGTATTTGATGACTTCGCTCATCATCCAACTGCGATTACCACCACGCTAGACGGGGCTAAAAAGAAACTGGCCAACAGGCGCATTTGGGCCATCATCGAACCGCGTAGCAACACCATGAAAATGGGCATTCACCAGGATAGCCTAGCTCAATCTGCCGCATTGGCAAATGAGACACTATGGTATGAACCATCCGGCTTGGAATGGGGGCTGAAAGAAGTCATCGAACAGTCCTCTGTTGACGGCAAGAATGGTAACCAACAAGTCCTCTCTAGTGTCGATGCCATTATTGAGCATATCGCTGCGCATGCCCAATCCGGTGACGCTATTGTGATCATGTCTAATGGCGGTTTTGAGGGCATTCATCAGCGCTTACTCAGTACTTTACGTACCCGATAATTATCAGTTTTGTGACAAATAATCCGTGCGCTTTGTCGTATGGGTTTTTGAATCTTGATTTGCTAGAGCGTCGCTTCGTTAGTCAACGAGCCACGCTTTTTTTGTTTCAGTCTTAGCGATTTAGGGCGCGTCCCTAACTCAGTTGACAGTCGTTAACAGTCATCGAAATGAGCCAAACGTTCAGCGGCTTTCTCGATATAGGTTTGCGACTTTACTACCTTTGTAACCTTCCACTTACTTATCTCTTTATATGATATCAATTAAGTATTTTTTTCTCACACAGCCCCTACACAATTAACAATTTTCACTTAGCTCTATCCCCAGTCAATGTTTACAATAACCTATATAAAGTTAGGCAATTTTCCATTTAGTCAGTGCCATTCACATAAGAGTGAGCATTTAAAAACTGGCATTCAGGTTAAACAATCACCCTAACGACATACTATAAATGATAATAAATAAGGAGAACAACATGGGATTCATTTGGACGATTCTGGTAGGTTTGGTCGCTGGACTGTTGGCACGTGCCATCAAACCAGGCAATGACTCTATGGGCTGGATCATGACTATTTTATTAGGTATCGTCGGTGCGATGCTTGGTAGTTTTCTCGCTGAACTGATTGGTATTAGTGCCGATGGTGGCTTCACTGGGCTTATATTCTCAGTAATCGGTGCCATTATCCTGCTGTTTTTATATGAAATGATTATTAATAAACGCCGCGGATAGGTTGATCTAGTTTGCTAGATAATTTAAAAAAGATCTCACGATACGCGAGGTCTTTTTTTTGTGCTATCAGTGGCAATCAATGCGGGATAGTATTGATAAGCATTACTTTTGTCTCCATTTATCTTATAATATTAACCCTAATTAATCGTTATCATTGAGGTGAGCGTTATGGCATTACTCCCTATCCTAAATTACCCAGATCCGCGCCTGCGTACGATTGCGGAGCCTGTCAAGGAAGTGACTGCTGAAATAAAAACCTTAATTGCTGATATGACCGAGACGATGTACGAGGCTCAAGGTATCGGTCTGGCCGCCAGTCAGGTTGATCGTCACATTCAGCTCATCGTCATGGATTTGTCAGAAGACAAAAACAGTCCGCGTGTATTTATCAATCCAAAGGTGACTCCTTTAATCGAAGAAAAGCAACCGTATGAAGAAGGCTGTTTGTCCGTGCCAGATGTCTATGACAAGGTCGAACGCCCTACCAAAGTGCGCATCGAGGCATTGGATGAAAATGGAGACAAAATTGACGAAGAAGTAGAAGGTTTACTCGCAGTCTGCATCCAACATGAAATGGATCACTTAAATGGCGTGATATTCGTCGACTATTTATCTCGTCTCAAGCAGACACGTGCACGTGACAAGGTTCGCAAAGTGGTTAAAATCCGCGAAAAGCAAAGTGCTCAATCTACTGAAAAACAGACGCAACCGACCAACGCGTAATTTAGGGTGTGTCCTCATTTTAAAAATGAGATAAATGGCAATCAAGCAAGGAAAATAGCGTAGATAATATCGAGATATTAGTCAGCTATTAGACGCTGTTTGGCAACATTTAGCCATTTTTAACTCATTTAGATGACTATTGATTGAATTGAGCACACGCCCTAGTCAAACAACTGATTCTTATTGCCATAACCCATCATTTGACAGTGGTTTCTGAGCAAGAGCTGTCTACTATCAAAGGTTTTTAATATGACGATGATCAACATTGACCAATACTTTGATCCTGCCGCTTGGCAGAAATTTACCAAAGCTGCCGAAGGTCGTGAAACGCCATTTTTAGTAGTCGATCTGAGTCGTATTAAAACCAAATACCACGAAATGGTCAGTCTATTTCCTCATGCGAAGTTGCATTACGCAATGAAAGCCAGTCCTGCGGTTGAAGTCATCAACTTGCTGGCGTCGCTTGGCTCAAACTTTGACTGCGCCTCTATCTATGAGCTAGATCGGGTACTCGACTGCGGCGTTAAACCATCACGCATCTCGTATGGTAACACCATCAAAAAAGCAGAGCATGTGAAGTATGCTTTTGACAAAGGTATCGACCTGTATGCAACCGACTCAGATGCAGATTTAAAGAATATCGCTAAGCATGCACCCGGCTCAAAAGTATTCGTACGAATCTTGGTTCAGGGCTCGGATACAGCTGAATGGCCACTATCACGCAAGTTTGGTTGTCACCCTAATATGGCAATTGATTTATTGATTCAAGCGCGAGACTTAGGTTTGGTTCCTTACGGCATTTCATTTCATGTGGGCAGCCAGCAAAAAGACGTTGCAGCATGGGACGATGCACTAGCCAAGGTCAAATATATGTTTGACTGGATGCAAAACGAGGAAGGTATCAAGCTGCAGATGATTAACTTGGGCGGTGGTTTCCCAACCAACTACATCAGTGAGGTCAACCCTATTCAGGTTTACGCTGAAGAGATTACGCGCTATCTGAGCGACGACTATCATGAGGAAATGCCTGAGATTATTCTTGAACCAGGTCGCTCATTAGTCGGTGGCTCAGGGGTGCTCGTCAGCGATGTGGTCTTGATTTCCCGTAAATCACACACCGATTTGACGCGTTGGGTTTATACCGATGTCGGCTTGTTTCAAGGCTTGATTGAAACCCTAGGTGAGGCCATCAAGTATCCTGTTTATACACCTAAGATGGAAACCTCTACCAGTGAAGGAACTGTTGTGTTGGCAGGTCCGACTTGTGACTCAACTGATATTATGTATGAAGAAGCAGGTTATCAGCTACCAGAAGAGCTTGAGATTGGTGATAAAATCTATTGGTTGACCACTGGCGCTTATACCAACTCATACTCATCCGTTGAATTTAATGGTTTTCCACCACTAGAAGTAGTTTATATTGATTAGCTTTGAATCATTACTCGTTAATAAAAATAGAAAAAGCGCGGCACTGTTTATCGTAGTGACGCGCTTTTTTGTATTTGTTCAAAAACCGGATTGATAACTGCTTGGCTACTGTACTAATAGTGAAATAGGCACATTGTTATTACTATTGGTTGTCTGATTACTACCATAGTTGCTACTTTGGTTTTGACTGTTTTGAGAGATTTCTCCGATAGTTACCCACTGCCCGCGAGACACGATAATCGTACTATTCAAACGTTGGCCTTGAATAGCATGATTAACAGAACTGCTGCTATTATAAGGCGAATTGGATCGCGCTAGGCTTTCCTCTACTTGGGACAGTTGCACCTCGACTTGACCTATAGGTAGCAGTCTTGGTGTTACCGCAATTTCCTGTGTCGTTGGTAGCAATACTTGCTGCTGGATAATAATCTGCGGCCTTATATTATAGCGATTAGCACGATAACTCTGTGTCAGTGAATAGAGCGTGCCAGTGCTGATACTTGCCGCACTACCAGATAAGGTTTGTACTTGATATGAGTTACTGCCCTGCTGCTGACGGTTACTTTGATTAATAACACCTGACCCTTGGACACCGCGATTAGTAATAATAACCTGACCTTGCTGGATACTACTCTGCGTGCTGTTATTATTGCCAACGCGCACTGAGACGGTTAAGGCTTGTGGTTGACCATCAATTTGAGTCAAGAGCTGTTGTACTGCTTGATAATTAGCTGCTGTGGTATTCAGTACTAATTTGTCTTGATACGTTGTAACTGTGCCGCCGTCACGGCTGCTGTTTAACTGCTGACGTACCGCTGGCAATAGTGTGTCGCCACCATATGTATAAATGACATAGGTGTCATAAGTCGCTGCTTGTACCACGACAGGCAAGGCTACCAAACTAGTCGCTAAGAGCGCATGGCCCACGTAGCCAATGTTTTTACTGGCCATAAAAGCTCTACTAACCACCTTTATTAAACTCTGTCTAAACATATCCATGTCTATTTCCTAGCAGCGACTCATCATTCATTGAGGCTTCATCAAACGAGGCTAAAAAGCCACTGTTTCAAGCATCAATTGTTTAGCCCCAGTACATCCTGCATATCATACTGCCCTACTACTTGCTCGATGATCCAAGTAGCTGCACGCACCGCACCAGCAGCAAAGGTCATACGTGCACGGGCACGATGGGTGATTTCAACCACTTCACCATCAGCGATAAACATCACCGTATGATCACCAATGATTTCGCCACCACGAATCGCATGAATACCGATCGTACCTGCTTCACGGGCACCTGTTTGTCCCTCGCGCCCATAAACAGCCACGTCTTTCAGGTTTTGTCCACGTGCCTCTGCAACTGCCTCTGCCATCATATAAGCGGTACCCGATGGAGCGTCGATTTTGTGCTTGTGATGCGCTTCGATCACTTCTACATCGGCGTCATCGCCAAATGCTTTGGCCGCCATACCCAGTAGCTTCAATGATAAATTCACGCCAGTTGAATAGTTACCAGCATAAACGATAGCAATTTTTTCACTCGCTGTAGCCAGCACTTGTTGTTGCTGCTCATTAAATCCTGTCGTACCGATGACCATGGCGACATTCTGTGCAGCACAGACCTGCATGTTTTGTTCCGTTGCATCAGGCAAGCTAAAATCAATCAGCACATCGATGTCATTGATAACTGTATTAAGGTCATCGACAATTTGCACATCTAAATGTCCGATAGCCGCAACTTCTCCAGCATCTGCACCAACGAGGCTTGAGCCTTGACGCTCAATCGCTGCATTTAAAGTGGTTTTTGGGTTTTGTTGTACCGCTTCAATGAGCATACGACCCATACGACCACCGGCACCGATGACACCAACTTTAACGACCTGTTCTGTTGTTTGTTGACTCATATCTTTATCTCAAATATTTTATTGTTAGTAAATTTATATCGGGTTGATTATATAGTAGAAGAAACATAAAACCGA
>NZ_JAKDUI010000272.1 GCF_030457785.1 Psychrobacter sp.
TATACCCTTTTTTAATGTATGCTGGTTTTAGTACTTGTTTGCCTGACTGGTGATTAGCTCAATTCAGACTATATGACCTAGTTAAAACGCAGCCGTTAGCTATAATGTGTCGGCTCTTTGTCATAGACGTGGGCATGCCACTGGCTCATTTGCTTTTGCATGATAACCTGAATAGCAGCATGTATCATGTGCTGACCTATCGCTTGCGTATCACTACCAAGCAGCTCTTTTAACTTTTCAGAAAAATCAATGGTCATCAACGCCTCATCATCCTGCTCAGCGTCACGTAACAGCAATCGACCATCTTCACTTTCCACCAGCTCAAGAGTCGTTTCTTTACCAAATCCTGCAAATTGATCAGTGTTATCGTTATCTACTTCTATCTCGTTATCGTATGTCATCTTGTATCCCTTGTTGTCCCGACAGCTACTGATAGATAAATCACACGTGGCAAAACTATCCGCGAGCAGTAACACGGGTAAAACCATCTTACTCATACAATGGACGCTTTGGCGCTTAAATTCAAGGGCTATCGCACAAGTCTTCGCTAAAAACGCGCTTTGGCCGCCAAATATTGGAGAATCAACGCCAGTAGCGCAGTTTTGCGATCGTAAATAAGAAAGCAACAAACATCCCTAGATAATACGCCAGCTTTAACTCGAAGGTTGGATCACGATATTTAAACGGTAAGGCCACAGTTGCAGTAGCAGTCGGCAATATCAACAGCATGAGTAGCCAGTTTTCGATGACATTTAACCAGCCTTGTAAATCTGTGCCATGACGTAGTGAGGCCAAGCCCAGTAGTAAACAAGCGATAATCAAGGAGATAAACAAGCCATTAGGTAAGTCTTTAGGAAAGATGGTATCGGTAATTCTATTAGATGTTTTTGACATGCTAGCGTCCAGTCACACTTATACAGCGTGACTCAATTATGAATGAAATTTGATGGATGAAAAGTATTCGTGACACGATGAAAGAATGGTTGATTCGACTAATATAATAGAGCCAGCACAATAAAGCTGGCATAAGCAACCACCAGCAGCTCAATTAGAGAATGGATTAACTGTACGTGCCCATCAACCATAACATCGACACACAGGCCGTTAACCAACCAAGAGCTAAGGCATTACGCGTTGCGATCTGCATATTTTTGAATTTGTTCAGCACACGAGAACCTAGCCAAAAAAACAACGGTATACCAATCACAAAAGTGGGTACGATGACAGCTGCATGACGAAGCACTGTCCCGACGTCTTCCCCTAGCAAGAGTCGAAACCCATAACCTGACAGACTGAGAACAATCGCAAAAACAGCCAAGCCAATGGCGGTACCTTTTGGCACTAAGCTGCCCTGCTTCGGCGGTATTTCCGATTGAGACGCTTCTTGCTTTGGATGCACTGAACAGGTTGTATCTTGGTTTTGTTCAGCTGGTTCTGAAGAACCCGTTGGCTTTTGTGTATCCATATATCACCTTTATGGCATTAAATTATACTGCCTATCTCGCCATTATATACTAGAGCGTGTTGCACATTCGACCATAGTGCTGTTAAAGATAATTCTGACAGAAATTAATTATTGCCGTTTGCCTTTGCCAGCTCTGCCCGCATGCCATCGATAGCAGCCTTATAGTCTTCTTGATTGAATATTGCAGAACCTGCGACAAACATATCAGCGCCAGCCTCAGCTATGGCACGGATGTTGCCTTCTTTAACCCCACCATCAACCTCTAGCCTAATGTCACGACCGCTGGTAATGATACGCTGACGGACTTGACGAACCTTGTCTAGAGTACCCTCAATGAATGACTGACCACCATAGCCGGGATTAACACTCATCAATAGGATTTGATCGACTTTATCCATCACATAATCTAAATAATGCAAAGGCGTCGCAGGGTTTAGTACTAGACCACACTCAGCGCCACCATCTTTGATAAGCTGTAAAGAACGATCGATATGCGCACTGGCTTCTGGGTGAAAGGTAATAATGCTCGCGCCAGCATCTAAGAACTGTTCAATCATACCATCAACTGGTGATACCATGAGATGCACGTCGATTGGTGCATCGATGCCATAATCACGCAGCGCCTTACAAATCATGCTACCAAACGTCAAATTCGGCACGTAATGGTTGTCCATTACGTCGAAATGAATGACATCAGCACCAGCTTCCAATACCCGCTCAACCTCTTCGCCAAGTCTGGCAAAATCAGCTGACAATATAGAAGGTGCGATTAGATAAGGCTGAGAGGGACTGCTCATAATTGAATTACCTAAGTTATGTTCATAGTAGAAAAGAGTTAACCCTACAAATATATTGGCTGGCTTATGCTAGCATTGTAAGGTATCAAGGATATTGTGTTATGTGTGAATCATTAGCGCTGTTTGTATTGAGTTTTGCAGTGAGCACGGCCAACATCAAAAGATCGTTTTGCTTGATGTTTGGTAGCACGATTATTCACTCGTTTACGCCACAAACGAAAAGAAGATGGTTTTAGTTTTTGACGCATGAGTTTTATCACCTTTGACTCACTGAGCCCGTAACTATGCTCTATCGCACCAAATGGCGTTCGATCTTCCCAGGCCATCTCTATTACGCGAGATATTTGCGAGTCATCTAGTAGTCTGTTGCCCGTACTATCAATGGTTTTGTCGATAAGATCAATGAACTACCCACTACCTTAGAGGTAGGGGTTTCTTAGGTAATGCTCATACT
>NZ_JAKDUI010000273.1 GCF_030457785.1 Psychrobacter sp.
TTTTATGTCAATTATGGCTACGTCTGATGCCAGCATACTTTTTAGAACACCACCACAAAAAGTAATGATAATTATATGTCCATTATACAAGCATTACAGCGGCAAGCACAGCAGCTACTGCCGATTATTAGCCAAGCACTGATAGCACAAGGTTTTAGTGAAATAGAGCATCAGCGTATCAGCCAGCAGCATAATCAAGAAACGCCAGATAGCCATACTGACGATATGTGCTATCAAGGACTAACACGTGCCCAACATTTGCAGCTTGGCTGGGTGATGATTAAGTGGCAGTTGAGTTCAGAGGCGTGTCATATTTCAGGCGATTTGATTCGTGAAGCTAATATTTTAGCTGCTCTCAATACTGTATCACGAGAGAAAAATACGCTGACCAATATTGCACCGCCGTTGTTGGACTGCCACTGCTTAGCCGTTCAATTTTTGGCGCAGCCTCACAAACTAATAATAGCAGTGATGCCTTATTATCCAAATGGCAGCTTGGCAGGCCGGCTGAATGTCCGAAAACATCCACCAATGACAGCACAACAAAAGCATAATTGTATTTTGCAGTCCGCGCATCTCATCGCTGACTTGCATCATACTGGCTTGCTACACAATGATATTAAACCCAGTAATATCTTACTAGATGACGCTGTACATAGCGGTGTACCACATCATAGAAGTGTACCAAGCGATGTAAATAATAACGAGGTAATACCTGGTTTACTATTGACGGACTTTGCTTTGGCGGAGTACAGTAGTATTGCAAGTGTAGCAAATACTGCTGGGTCGCCAGCATATCTAGCACCCGAATGCTGGCAAGGGCAAGGCTCAACAGTACAAAGCGATATCTATGCATTTGCAATAATGCTGTACGAGATATTAGTAGGTGAGCGACCGTTTTCAATCAATACTCAGAGCAGTGAGCCAATGACTGATTGGGCGATTCAGCATTGCCAGCAGCCGATTCCAAAACTCCTATCAAAATATGGCATGTACCAATGCATTATTCACAAAGCATTGGCAAAACGAAAAGAAAAACGGTATCAAAGCATGATGGATGTGATCATAGACTTAGAAAACCTGTAACTCTCTTTTTGATCATAGCCGTCTGCTAAGTTTGTCCAATACTAATACTATGACTGAAAGTAAACTGAATATAGTTGCGACGTCAGTTTGATAGCCATTGTATTTTGTAGAGTCAGCATGCTTTGTGCTTTTTTTAAACGCATCAAGCACGATGTACTTTGAATCTTAGATTACAAACAAAGGAGTTTCGAATGAAAGCGGCACGTTTTTATGATAAAGGTGATATTCGTATCGAAGCCATACCAGTACCCACAGTTGAACCGGGTACGGTCGGCATTGATGTGGCATGGTGTGGTATTTGTGGTACCGATTTACACGAGTTTATGGAAGGTCCTATTTTTATTCCGCCGTGTGGTCATCCACATCCTATCTCAGGAGAGGACGCTCCAATCACGATGGGACACGAGTTCTCGGGGGTTGTTTATGAGGTTGGTGAAGGTGTCGATGATATAGAAATAGGCCAGCATGTAGTGGTTGAGCCCTACATCATCGCCGATGATGTATCGACAGAAGAGGGCGAAAACTACCATTTATCAAAAGATATGAACTTTATCGGTTTGGGCGGTCGTGGTGGTGGTCTGTCCGAAAAAATCTCGGTGAAACGTCGCTGGGTACATCCTATTTCTAACAAAATCCCATTAGATCAAGCTGCTTTGATTGAGCCGTTAGCCGTTGGTTACCATGCTTATGTGCGTAGTGGTGCTAAAGAAGGCGATGTGGCATTGGTTGGCGGCGGTGGCCCTATCGGCTTGTTGTTGTCAGCAGTGCTAAAAGCCAAAGGCATTACTGTGATTTTGACTGAGCTGAGTGCCAAGCGCAAAGAAAAAGCAAAAGAGGGTGGTGTGGTTGACTATATCGTCGATCCGACCGAAACTGACTTGGCTGAAGAAGTCATGAAAATCACCGAAGGGCGTGGTGTGGATGTTGCTTTTGAGTGCACCAGTGTTAATGCGGTAATGGACTCGTTGGTCGAGCTTACCAAGCCAACTGGTGTGGTGGTGATTGTTTCTATTTGGAGCCATCCTGCTACTGTAAATGTGCACAGTGTGGTGATGAAAGAGCTCGACCTACGCGGCACGATCGGCTATGTGAATAACCACAGAGATACGATCAAACTCGTCGAAGACGGTCTGGTTGATCTTGAGCCGTTTATCACTCAGCGTATTGCGCTAGACGATTTGATATCTAAAGGTTTTGAAACGCTTATTCACAACAATGAATCGGCGGTGAAAATTATCGTCAACCCAAATCTATAATCCACATAGGTATGAGTGGTAAGGCAGAGCTATCTATCTGTGATAAATAAGCTAGGCTGATAATGATAAGTACTGGTAACGAATAATCCCTTCCAATTTATTGGTGGGGATTATTTATATGGATGTCTTTTAATAAAAGTAGCAAACATAAAAAAACCTGCTAAAAAGCAGGTTTTAATATTCAAACTAAATTTGGTCTAAGATGTACTATCCGAAAATGGTGGGGCTGGAGAGACTCGAAACCTCCTTACAATTAAATCACTGCAGCGATACGATAGCTAATACCTTGTTATATATATGTTTTATATAAATCGTAATGCTATATGAGCAGTA
>NZ_JAKDUI010000274.1 GCF_030457785.1 Psychrobacter sp.
TCGTTCACTCTGACAGAGGCAGTCAGTACTGTAGCCACGCGTACCATAAGATCATTAAGCAGCATCAGTTTACAGGTTCAATGAGTAGCAAGGGCAATTGTTTCGACAACGCACCCATAGAAAGCTTCTGGGGCATATTAAAGAATGAGCTGATATACCACCAAGACTATAAAACCAGATTTACGGCGATGACTGACATTCGCCAATATATTGAGCTTTACTATAATCAGACGAGAATTCAAAAGGGTTTGGGCTATAAATCGCCAAGACAGATGTGGTTTGATTATTATCGTCAGGCTGCGTAACTAAAATCTCCCAAGTTTATGTGTACGGATTTGACGGCAGGGGTCACTATATACTGTCTATATTTGCAAGGAATGAACACCATGAGCTGATACTTTTGCAAGAGATCTATTATTTTAACAACCTGTAAATGATAAATAGCTTTATCTAAGTACTACTTTATATAATCAACAAGCTGTCTTAATAACTTATCTGGCAGACCCTTCGCTTGTAGGCTCTTTATCAAAATATCTTTATCATGCAAAGCTATATCAGTCGCTTGCTCATTACGATTATTCATCTCTCTCTTAATTTCATCAGGCGTTAGAAGATCAAAACTAACAGCAGTACCAGCTCGGAGGTTGTCTAAATGACTTGCCCACTGATTCATCATCATTTGTCTTTCTGCTAGATGTGCAGATAAATCATATCTTTTTTTAACGCTAGACTGTTCAAGGTGGGCTAGCTGTATTTCTATAAGGTTCTGACTAAATTGCAACTCATATAATCCTGTGCTTGCAAGTTGTCTGAATCCATGACCAGTCATTTTAGGGTAGGGATCACCTGTATAGCCCATACGTTTTAATGCCTGATTGAACCAGACATCGCTATAAGGCTTACTACGCTCAAAATTGTAAAAGACATAACCCGTTTTTTCTGTCAAAGGTCTCATACGCTCGATAATGGCCATTGCCTGCGGTGACAACGGAATAATGTGATCTTGACGCATTTTCATCTTATGCGCTGGGATACGCCAGACGTTTTTATGATAGTCAATCTCTGACCACTCAAAAAATCTTAGCTCTTTCGTTCTGACGAAACATAGCGTCATCAGCTGCATGCCAGCGATAGTCTGTTGATGCGAATTTGGATTATCTGCACCGTATTGATCAATATTGCGTAGTAGCTCAGGGAATTGGTGCTGCTCAATCGCTTTCATACGCTCAGGCTTATGGGGTCGTAATGCTTTACTACGACCATAAGCGATATTAATGATGTCATAGCCCAATGTATTGATAGCATACTCAAAAACTGAGCTGATCAAGGCAACACATTTGTGTGAAGTATCGGTTGTCCATTTACCGCGTTCTTCAAAATAGGTTTGGATTGCTAGCCCAGTTTTAATGATATCTTGTGCCGTAATAGAGCCAATAGGGTAGTCGCCTATATGCGGTGCGATATGCTTATCTAAATAGTTATGAAGTTTTTGAATATTTTTAGGCGTCGTGCTAGATCTTTCGTTGATATAGCTCTTAGCGATAACTCTAAATAAATCTTTTTGCTCAAAGTTATTTTTTTCATGGTTCTTATGTTCAGTTGGGTCAACGCCATCACTGAGCAGTGCCTGAGCTTTATCACGTACCAGCCGTGCTTCTTTTAGCGACACCTCTGGTTTGAATGTAGAGTCAATGACTTGTTTAGCTGGCTTGTAAATTCCTATTTGATAGGTCTTTTGCTTGGGCTTAAGATCTTTGTCAGATTGATAGCGGTATGTCATCTGCCAAAATAATGAGCCATTTGGATGTTGTATAAGATATAAATTGTTGCCATCACCATGGCGTGTGACTTTGGTAGGTGTGGACTGTTTGGCAATGGCTTTCACGCCAGCGTCAGTTAATCGGTAGTCTTGTCTTCTCGTCATGGCTTATACCTCAAGGTGTTGAGAGGTTTAACAACAACCTCAGTGCATAATTAACAACAAAAAATGATGTTGTATATTATTTAACAACTCATTTAACAACATTGTAGAGGTGCTAGTAGGTAATGACAAGTGTTTAATAAAGACTCATAACTAGGTATGATAGGTGTTTAAAGGGCTTGAGGTAATGCGAGGTTATGTCTAAATACAATGATTGGTGCGCCCACCAAGACTCGAACTCGGATCGATCGCTTAGGAGGCAACTGCTCTATCCTGTTGAGCTATAGGCGCTTTATGGGATGGTATTGTAGAAAAAAGCGCTTACAAAAGCAATGAATAGATAAAATTTAATGAATTATACCTATTCATTGTCACTTGAGCTATTGGTAAATACCTTTGTACTTTGACAAGGCTCTGGCATTTGGATTGTCAGTGATGATGTGATTGTGATAAAAAAATCAATCATCCATACTGTTTTGATGCTCATCTATACCGTAGAAGTCATACTCTTTTAATATATCCTGTCCTGGGCTGGAGAGTAAGAAGTTGCGAAAAGTGACACTAAGGGTATTATAAGTCAAAACAACACCATTAAGAGCCTGGCCATTTCTATAAGAATAGCTAAAAACTTTTGGGGTGCGTCGTGGTGTTTGAAGGTTTATATTATCGGTCGTATTGTGTTGAACAGTAGGATTGTTGTCTGCAATGTCGCCAGCTGTGTCGTTGTGCTCATCCAAGGCAGTTTTAA
>NZ_JAKDUI010000047.1 GCF_030457785.1 Psychrobacter sp.
TTTATGTCAATTATGGCTACGTCTGATGCCAGCATACTTTTTAGAACACCACCCTATATTTTTATCGGCAGACCCAGAGCGTATGCAATGCCTCAGCATAGCTCAGATAAAAGCCGTTAGTGCCCGACAAAAAACTTTAAGCATGCCTCACTAGCAAACATGAGAAGCTAACAGGCATAAAAAAACCTTTCCTCAGGGAATCCCAGCTATAACAATGCGATACAGAAACTGTTAAACAAAACTTTTATAATATCCCTTGGAGCTGTGCCAAATACCAAGAGATGTCGATGATAGCCGATAATGATGATAAACCACCAAAACCTGCATTTTTTAGCCGATTAATAAGTCTATTAATCAGGGCTGCCGTGTTGTTGATGCTATTGTTTGTGTTGGATAAGCTTCTCCCGAGCATCAGTCAACAAACACAGTCATTCGTCGTCGCCAAATGGCAACAACTCAGCTTATTACAGCAAGATCTGCCAACAGAAAATAGCCTTCCCTCACCACTGCCAGGACAAAACCTAACCGATACTTGGGGTGCTGCCCGTAGCCAAGGTCGCACACATGAGGGCATCGATATATTTGCTGAGCGAGGCACGCCCGTACAGTCCACGACTCAAGGTATCGTCCGAAAGGTGGGAGAAAATACATTAGGTGGCCGCGTGGTAGTGGTTGTCGGACCTGGCGGCGCTGGACATTATTATGCCCACTTGGAAGATTATGCCGATATCACTCCCAATGACTGGGTCAATGTGGGTGATGTCATCGGCTATGTCGGCGATAGTGGCAATGCCAAGGGCACACCACCTCATGTGCACTATGGCATTTATATCAATGGCAGTGCGGTCAACCCTTATCCACTTTTACAAAAAAACTGACTGTACTGAGCGGCTATGGGCTGTAGATGGAAATATCAGGTCTACTATCAACTTATGGCGGTAGAACGAATATAACTGGGTGGAAACACTGCGCTAAATATCGACCCTTTTCCTTCTACCGACTCAATTTGTAATTCGGCTTCATGCTGGTATAGCACATGTTTGACGATAGCAAGCCCCAATCCTGTCCCACCAGTAGAACGACTACGACCCTTATCGATACGGTAAAACCGCTCAGTCAGGCGTGCGATGTGCTTCGGGGCAATACCAATGCCATCGTCTTCGACAGCAAAGCGGCAGCCTTTTGCTGTTTTACTCCAGTTGATAGTGATATTACCACCTTTTGGCGTATATTTAATCGCATTAATCACTAGATTCGACAAGGCACTCGTCAAGTACATTTCTGAACCATATAGCCCATCGTAAGTATCTATCTCCAAGTGTATATTGTGCCCATACTCCTGATTGTATGCCTGCGCATCATCATAGATGTGAGTGAGAAGTCTGGTCACATCAATATAGTTCAGCTCATGCGCCTCTTCGATTTCAATACGAGAAAGCAGCAATAAATCACTGACCACCCTATTCATGCGCGTGGTCTGCTGGGTCATCAACTCAAACCCACGCTTCCAATGCGGCGGCATGTCTGGCTGGTCTGAAAAATTCTCAAGGTAACCCATCATCACGGTCAGTGGTGTACGTAGCTCATGCGAAACATTGGCCACAAAATCTCGACGCATCTTTTCTAAATGCTGCAAACGTGTCACATCGTAAATAATCAGTAGCTTTTCATCACCGAAGGGGGTCAGCTCACATTTCAGATTACGTTTAGGCGCGCGCCATGACTCTATATAGACGCCATCGTTAGGTATCGTTGTTTCTTCATAGTATTGACGAAATTCACGAGCACTAATAAAGTCAAAAATACTATTACTTTTATCTGAAGGTTTTAGGCACAATAAGTCCTCGGCAGACTTATTCCACCACTCCAAACCACCATGCTCGTTAAGCAATACCACTGCATCTCGCAATGCCCGTAATGCGCTTCTTATTTTTTTGAGCTGATCGTCTGAGGTTTGCTGAAAGACTGGTTCTGAATTAACTTGTTGAATATCCTGACTTGGCATCATCTTGCCCATTCCTTGTTATTACCACCCATTTTCGCTATGTGCCGTTAGACTGCGATTGCTGTGGCGTTTTGTATAGTGAGCTAAACTGGTTCAATAAAGCTAGAAAGTCGATAGCCTGTACCACGCACTGTTTGGATCAACTTATCACAATCATGCGGACGTAATAGTTTGCGTAGACGCTTGATATGTACGTCGATGGTTCTATCTTCGATATAGACATTGCCACCCCATACCTGATCAAGCAACTGCGTCCGTGTATAAGCACGCTCTGGATGACTCATAAAGAACGCTAATAACCGATACTCTGTCGGACCGACATCGATCATCTGACCATCCGCCATTACACGTTGGCTTTGAGGGTCGAGACTCAGTTTGCCTACTTCGATAGTCTTGTTGGCATTTAGCGCATTACTACGACGTAAGACTGCTTTGATTCTCGATACCAACTCGCGTGTAGAAAAAGGCTTGGTCATATAGTCATCAGCCCCAGTATCAAGACCATGAACCTTATTGTTTTCATCGCTTCTGGCTGTCAACATGATGACTGGTATCTCAGAGAGCAAATCATCATTTTTTAGCATACGACAAAAATCAACGCCGTTTTTATCGCCAGGCAACATCCAGTCTAATAAGATCAGTGCGGGTCGATGATCAACTACTTGTTGATGCGCCTCTGAAACATCAGTGGCGTGCAACGTCTCAAACCCAGCCATTTCTAGAGTCATCTCGACCATTTCACGAATCGCAGGCTCATCTTCAACAATCAAAATTTGCTCATTATACATATAACACTCTCGATGATAAGTGACAAAACCGGCATAAAAATAAACAGTGTGACAACCACTCACCGGCGTCTGTCTATTAAACGGAGTAACTATGACAGTTTGATGACATTTGCTGTTAAAATCACACCATTGCTTAACATATACCTACTTAATCCACTTCTAGCAAGAAGTTCAGTGGACCATCATTAGCACTCTCAACTTGCATGTCAGCGCCGAACTGTCCAGTTTCAACGTCAGCGTATTGGGTTTTGGCGTACTCTATCAATTGCGCAAACAAGGCTTGAGCTGCGTCAGGTGCCATCGCGCCACCGAAGTCAGGGCGACGGCCCTTATCCGTTTTGGCCATCAAGGTAAATTGTGACACCAGTAACACACCACCCTCGATTTGCTGTACGTTTTTATCCAGTTTACCGCGCTTAGCAGGATCGTCATCATTCACAAATATACGATAAGTCAGGATTTTATCGATCATACGCTTTGCACTTTGTAGCGTATCATCCGGTCCTAAGCCAATATAGGCGAGTACACCCTGCTCTATACGCCCAACACAGTGCCCATCGACGGTGACACTGGCATAATTCACCCTTTGTATAAGTGCTTTCATTTATAGGTTTCCTTACAGATTATGGTCATACAATTCTACGCTGTCCGTGGTAAAATACGGTCGTGAAATTGCCTATGAATGATTACACCACACCTTATTTTGGTAGCTTGATTATGAATGTATTCACCACGTTACAGCAGCTCGTCCCACAGCAGCAGCTAAGCAAAGTCGCTGGACGATTAGCAGCCAGCCGCCACCCTTATGTCAAACGTGCCTTTATCCGTAGCTTTGCCAAAGCCTACGATATCAGCTTGGACGATTACGAGCGCCAAAGCTTCAACGCTTACGAGAGCTTTAATGACTTCTTTACTCGTGAGCTAAAGCAAGAAGCACGCCCCATCGATGCTACTGCAGATGGTATTATCAGTCCTGCTGACGGTGTTATCTCACAGCTTGGTCAAATCAACGACCACAAGCTACTTCAAGCCAAAGGGCGACATTACGACGTCGGACAGTTGCTCGCAGATAGCGAAGATGGTCATTATTTTGCCGATGGCAGCTTTGCCACAGTATATCTAGCGCCAAGTAATTATCATCGCGTCCATATGCCATTCTCTGGCACCTTGACCAAAACTCGCTACGTACCAGGCACGCTATTTTCTGTCAACAATACCACAGCAGCGAACGTTCCTGATTTATTTGCTCGTAATGAGCGTTTGGTTTGTTTGTTCGATACGCCCTATGGTAAGGCCGCGGTAGTAATGGTTGGCGCCATGATCGTCGCAGGTATAGAAACAGTGGCCACTGGTAAAATTGCACGCACCCCTGATATTCAGGAAGTAACTCACGACATGATCTTGGAAAAAGGCGATGAGCTGGGTCGCTTTTATTTGGGTTCAACAGCGATTGTCGTACTACCAAAAGCAGCACAAGCCAACTGGCAGGATGACATGCAAGCCAATAGTACAGTACAAATGGGCCAGCTATTGGGTATGAGCAATACCAAATAAACCCTATTCATCAAACATCGAGAAGCAAAAATAAAAAATCAAGAGCCCAGTTAAACGCAAATTGTGTGTTTATCTGGGTTTTTTAATGTGTGCTATCTAGAACATGCCCTAGTATTATCTAGTCTCTCAGTCGTCAATCAACCATCCTTGCTTGGTTGCATATTCGATATTTTTTGCCAACCAATCGTGAATACTCGGAAAGCTGTCTTTGATAAAATCATGCGCGCCACTGACTTGCGAACGCGTCACACCGAGCTCAATCCATGTCTTGCCCTCAGTATTTAGGTTGAGCAAGAATGGCAGCAAACGATCAACCACTTTCAACAGCTGAGTTTCTTTACTGCTGCCTGTCTCCTGTTCTTCCCAGATTTCACCTAAATCTGAAATGCCATTGCCACGCTCTGCTTGCAGTCTAGCAATACCCTCGCGCTCTTCTACGTGGGCTGTGCTGCGGCTACTTGCGTATAAAAAGGTATCGCCAGCATCAACCTCACCCAAATCATGCACCAAAGCCATTTTTAATAACTTCTCATGATTGATATCCAATTCAAATTGCTCAACGATCGACCAGCACGCCATCGCCAAGTGCCATGAGTGCTCGGCTGAGTTTTCTTTGCGAGTGGTTTGCGTCACGTAACTGCGACGATTGACACGTTTTAATGCATCTAACTCCAATAAAAAATGCGTAACATCATCAATATCTACCTGTGAAGACAGTGCTGGGTCGGACGAGGACATTTTATTCCTAAGTATTAAGTGAGTTAATGATATATTTCGATCAAGGGCGTATGAGGACGTATGAAGCCATAGTGGGGTCACGACACAGCAATCATGAACTTAGCACTCACAAACCCTCTTTATTTTTCACAAAAACCGTGAGACCGCTGACCATCTCTATTGCGAATGAGCGGCACAGACATGACAAATAGGCTACGCACGATTTTAAACTCTAAAAAGCAGTTGTGCAGCAGACTCCGCTATTTAATCAAATTGCTAATGGTTTTAAACGCTGGGTCTTTGCTGCTGCGGCACAGCTCAAATAAGATAGATTCGACCGTACTAATCACCCCGCCTGCACGACGGATACGACGAATGGCCTGTTTTTTGTCGTAAGGGAAACGCGAGCCGACTGCATCACCGATGATGACTGGCTGCATGCCATTGTCGAGCAAATCGAGTGCCGTCTGCATCACACACACGTGGGCCTCAACACCGAATAAAAGAACGACACTGCGATTTTGCTGAGCAAGATAGTTCCATGAGTCGTCATTATCGCACGCGCTAAAAGTGACTTTTTCGAAACTATCAGCGTTGTCACCTTCTAATACGTCGCGTATCTCAGGCAAGGTATCACCCAAGCCTTTTTTATATTGCTCATTGAGCATGATAGGTACGCCCAAAGCCTGCAACCCCTTGATGAGGGTAACGGTTTTATTAACGATATTTTCATGGTCATAGATAGACGGGGTAAGGCGTTCTTGTACATCGATAATCATTGCCTGAGTATTTTCACGGGCGATTCGATAAGTACGATCGGTAAATATAGTAGACATAGCACACTCCTTGTACCGCAAATATGTAAAATTAGACGTGGTTTAGTTTTTTTCATCTATACCAAACTCAAAAAAATGTAATCAGCCCTGTCAAAATCGCTTAGTCTACGATGCGTAGTACTTGCGCTCTCTTTCATTGCTACTCTACTTTTTGTGAATGGTATTATTTTTTCTACAACCCTTATTTAGTCACAGTTTACTGAGTGCGTCAATGTAGATATCTTTTCGTTATCAATAATACAAAAAAGGCCCCACAATAAATGTAAGGCCTTTCGTTTTCGATTCCATTTTCGGTGACATTGTTTTAGATTATTCAAACCTAGGTTTGCCGTCCAACCATGTATCAAATGGCAGTCTTATCTAAATACCATACCACCATCAGTCAAGATGGTTTGCCCAGTAATATAATCAGAGTCTTCCGAAGCCAAGAACGATACTAAGTTTGCGACATCGTTGGGCTGTTGTGGACGACCAGCCAAAATACCGCTCGTGAACTCGTTCCACGCTTGCTTGGGCTCATAACCTTTGTGTTCAACGAACGCTTGATCGATTCGCTCCCACATTGGCGTATCAGCCACCCCTGGGCAATAAGCATTGACACGGATATCGTACGGCGCCAACTCTTTAGCAGTTGCATAAGTAAACGCACGTACAGCGAACTTACTCGCGCAATAGAGGCTCAACATCTCATAACCTTCATGACCGGCAATACTACAAGCATTGATGATTTTGCCAACACCTTCTTGAGTCTTCATTTGTTCTGCAGCAGCTTGCGTACCGAAGATAACCCCTTTCACATTGATATCGAGTACCCGATCAACCTCAGATTCTTCGATTTCTAAAAAAGGAGACACAGATTCGACACCCGCGTTATTCACAAAGACGTCTAGGCGGCCAAACTTATCTACCGCATGTTTGGCCACATTAAACTGGTCATCACGTTTTAACACATTACCTACTACAGCGCTGACGTCAAAACCAGCGTCCGCTAGCTCCTTCTCTGCCTTTTTAAGGTTCTCTTCATTAATATCATGTAGCACAACTTTGAAACCGTCATTCGCTAACCGTGTCGCAATTGCATTTCCCAAACCAACTGCTGAGCCCGTGACTACCGCAACTTTTACAGATGTTGCCTCGGTTGTTTGAGCATTCTGATTGTCTGACATAATCGACCTCGTATTATTATCGTTAGTTGACCTAAGAAAAATAGCTAGTCTGTGTTATCACTATTTAGGTATATAGTGCACTCGGTCAGATTATCACAAACAAACACCCAAGGCTAAGCGCTAAAGACTCTTTTAAAAAAATCTAAAGGCTCAGGCAGCGAATAATGAGATATTAACCGTTTTACACACGCTCAATAACGGTGGCAATACCTTGACCCAGACCGATACACATGGTCGCAAGTCCGATTTCAGTATCCGACTGCTCCATCGCATTCAGTAGTGTCACAGTGATACGTGCGCCTGAACAGCCAAGTGGATGACCGAGTGCAATCGCGCCACCGTTGATATTGACGATGTCTTGCTTATCCGTCAAATTCAAGGCTTTAAGTACCGATAATCCTTGTGCGGCAAATGCTTCGTTTAGCTCGATGGTTTGCATGTCATCGATGCTCATGCCAGCTCGTTTGAGCGCTTTGTTTGTAGCTGGAACAGGACCATAACCCATGATCGCTGCGTCACAGCCAGCGACTGCCATGCTGCGGATGCGGGCACGAGGTTTGAGCCCTAAATCCTTGGCTTTTTGGGCGCTCATGACCAGCATTGCTGACGCACCGTCAGATAATGCAGATGAAGTAGCAGCAGTCACTGTACCGCCCTTCGGATCAAAGGCTGGGCGTAGCTTTTGCATCTGCTCGATGGTTGCGTCAGGACGAATCACCTCATCGACGGTACATAACTGCAAGCGACCGTCAGCATCATGACCTTCGATACCAACGATTTCATTGTCGAAACGACCTTCTGTAGTCGCAGCCCATGCACGGCGATGCGACTCAAGACCAAAGGCGTCCTGCTCTTCACGAGTAATGTTGTTCATACGACCAAGCATCTCAGCAGTCAAGCCCATCATATTTGAGGCCTTTGCATAGTGCTTTGAGGCAGCTGGGTTCAGATCGATACCATGCATCATGCCGACATGACCCATATGCTCAACACCGCCGATGATGAAAGTGTCGCCTTGATTGGTCATGATCTGTGCCGCCGCTGTATGCAAGGCTTGCATAGAGGAGCCGCATAAACGGTTGACGGTTTGACCACCAGCAGTCTTTGGAATTCCAGCCAATAAACCGATATTACGACCGATGTTCATACCTTGTTCGAGGGTCTGATTGACACAACCCCAGATGATATCTTCTACATCTTTTGAATCGAAATCATTACGTTCAACTAAGGCACGAACGAGCTCGGCTGAAATAGTATCAGCGCGCACATGGCGAAACATACCATTTTTGGTTTTTCCCATCGCTGAGCGTACGCCATCTACGATGACCACATCTTTTGGACTTAAAATTGTCATACTATCTTCCTTTTCAGTTTTTATTGTCAGTGTCGTCGATCCAGTTTGGCTCTATATCTGGCAGTTTTTGCAAATATGATAGGTCTTTATACACCTAGGTCTTCATACACTTAGTATGGCCTTACCGCCTTCATCCAGATCGACTCAAATTGTACGTTTGCTATTATCTCTAGCAGTTTCACCACTGCTGTCTTATTAGTTAGCAAACGTACTACACTTATCCTAATACGATATGTTCGTTATGCTGTTGCGTAAAAAGTCTCACCTGCAGCTGCCATATCACGAATCTTTTGTGGCGCTTCATAGGCTTTGCCAAGGTGTGCATACTTTTCACAAAGTGCCAAATAGTTGTCTAACCCCATTTGGTCGATGTAACGGCAAGGACCACCACGGAATGCAGGGAAACCAACGCCCATAATCATCGCCATATCAGCCTCAGATGGCGTGCTGACGATGTTGTCTTCTAGGCAACGTACGGTCTCATTGCAGAAGGCAACCATAGTACGATCGATGATTGCTTGATCCTCAAATTCTTGCTTATCACTGTCTGTGGTTGTTTTTAGCAGCTCATATGTAGCGTCATCAGCGACTTTCTTTGGCTTACCGCGTTTGTCAGTCTCATATTTATAGAAGCCAACGCCGTTTTTCTGACCCAGACGCTCATTTTCGTATAAATGTTTGATTGCGCCTTTATAGTCAGGCTTCATACGATCAGGGAAACCGTCCGCCATGACTTCTGCGCCATGTACACCTGTATCCAGACCGACAACGTCGATAAGATAAGCAGGACCCATCGGCCAACCAAATTTTTCCATGACTTTATCGACATGAACAAAATCAGCCCCTTGTTTCAGCAGCAGATCGAATGCGCCGAAGTATGGGAACAACACACGGTTTACCAAGAAGCCTGGGCAGTCATTGACCACAACGGGTACCTTGCCCATTTTGGAGGCCAGTGCCACCGTCGTCGCAATTGCTTCTTCAGAAGATTTCTCACCGCGGATGACCTCTACAAGCGGCATACGATGTACTGGGTTAAAGAAGTGCATACCGACGAAGTTTTCTGGGCGTTCTAGCGCCTCAGCCAGATAGGTAATAGAGATGGTAGAAGTGTTAGATGCCAAGATGCAGTCGTCTTTGACCAGACCTTCGACTTCTTTTAGTACCGAACGTTTGACGTTTGGATTTTCAACTACTGCTTCGATAACGATATCTGTCTCAGAAAACTCACTGTAGCTTAGTGTTGGACGGATACGACTTAATGTTTCACCCATTTTGGCAGGGGTCATTTTTTTGCGGTCGACCATTTTGCCCAGTAATTTACTGGCTTCGCCCATGCCCAAATCCAACTGCTCAGACTTGATGTCTTTCATGATGATTGGCAAGCCTTTACTGGCTGCCTGATAGGCAATGCCGCCGCCCATGATGCCAGCACCCAATACGGCTGCTTCGTTGATTTCGTGTGCTATTTTGCCGTGCTGTTTCGCCAGTTTCTTAACCAATTGATCGCTTAAGAACAGACCTACTAAACTTTCTGCTTGCGGGGTTTTAGCAGCTTTGGCAAAGCAAGTCGCTTCGACTTCGATTGCTTTATCACGTGCTAGATTTGCATGCTTTTCGAGCGCCTCGATAGCGAGTGCTGGTGCTGGATACTGCTTAGGATTGGCTTTGGCAAAGATCATACCTTTTGCACTATTGAACGCCATGGCTTGCTCAAGCTGATTTAGCTTAACGGGTACCAACTTCTCTTCACGTTTTGCTTGCCAATCAAGCTCGCCTGAAATACATTTTTTCACTAAGTCGATTGCCGCATCTTGCAAGTCATCAGCAGGCACTGTCGCGTCAACCAAGCCAAGCTCAAGCGCAGCAAGTGGTTTTTTTGGTGTACCAGTCGCGATAAGCTCAAGCGCATTATCGATGCCGATGATTCGAGTACTACGAACGGTACCACCAAAACCTGGAATGATACCCAGTTTAGTTTCTGGTAGACCGATAATAGCCTTGTCGCTCATCACTCGGTATTCACAAACCAAAGTCATTTCACAACCGCCGCCCATCGCAGCGCCATTGATCGCCGCAACTTTTGGGAACGGCAAGTCTTCAAAGCGATTAAAGGTATCATTGACACGGATACCCCATTCTTTAATCTCTTCTTCTGATTTTTGGAATGATGCCACAAATTCTGTAATATCGGCTCCAGCGATGAACACACCTTTGGCTGAAGTGACAATTAGACCTTTTACATTGTCGGCTTTTTCTAGTGCACTGACCGCTTCACCAAACTGTTTGTTGGTTTCGGCATCGAACTTGTTCACACTTTCATTTTCGGCGTTGTATTGCATGTTGGCGATGCCGTCTTCTAGCATTGTCACCGTGATGCGATTTCCTTGGTATACCATTTGAAACTCCTTTCTATATAACGAAAGCTACGTTTTGAATTAAAATAAATAGCCAATTGTTGTTAGTAAAATGGGAAAACACCCTGTACCAAACATGTCGTCAACAACACATCGCAGGTACACAAGTGCATAGTTCTTTATTATCCAGCGCTCATCATGATGTACTTTCTTTTCCACTACTTGTACAACACCACGCGGCGCTTTATTTATATATTTCCATTACAGATACTGCTATTGCAAGTATTGCTATTAAAGGTGTTACGATTACAAGCACTACCATTAAAGCCACTACTATTTTGAATACTGCCTAAGATCGTACCAGCATCTGACCATAACGATTGGGTAGTCTGAGTCAAACCTTATCACCATCTTCATCAGAAAACCCGCACGCCGATTAGTGCCAATTAGTGTAGGGGATTATGCCCCTCACTGTCACAAGCTAATACCATACTCGCAAGTCACACTTAAATTACTTACAACCCTTTACCTTACGACCAACGTGGCTTGTACCAGTAGCTGGTGGTTTACTAGATTGCTTTTTTATTATCAAAGCACATCCAATCATTAACTTAAATCATTAATACGTAACGATGCTTGTCGCATTATTTCTACCGAGGCTATGTGTCTTTTTCGAATGTTTTTTTACCAAGCATGGTTCCCAGTGCATGTGACCGTCTGCTGTGCAAAATATGTCCCAAAAACATGCTCTAGATGACACTTGCTGCATAGGAGTATTATCTATCATGCTACACTAACGATATCTTATTTTGTCCTTGATAAATGGTTGGATTATGACGGCTTCTCCCACTCCCAGCATCACTCCACTTAACTTTATGTTTTTTAACGACACTGAGCAATTCCATCGTATCGTGCGCACACAACTGGCTCAAGATATCGAGGTATTGTTTCAATATGCCCAGCTCCCAACGCCATTGATTGATGCTTGCCGTTATGTGATGACAGGCAAAGGCAAATTGGTTCGGCCACTACTGGTCGCCAGTGCCTTTGCGAGTGTCAACGACCATCGTCGTCAAAATACCGATAGCGGGATTGATAACTACAGCAAAACGAGTGAGGAGCCAAGCAACAATAGCGCCTTACAGTCTCTGCTAGGTCATGACTCAAATTACGATATGGCGCGGCGGGCGGCGTTGGCAGTAGAGCTCTTGCACACTTACTCCTTGGTGCATGACGACCTGCCCTGCATGGACGATGACGAGCTGCGGCGTGGACAACCCACTGCTCATATTGTCTTTGAAGAATCAACTGCATTGCTGGCCGGTGATGTGCTCCAGACGCTGGCTTTTGAAGTACTAACCGCAGAACTGCCGACCTTTGCACCATTTGACGCCGCTATTGCTAGCCAGTTATCGGCTGTTTTTACGCCACGTGCTAGACGCATGGTCTCTGGTCAGATGCTGGACCTCAATGCTGAAGCCAACACCGATATATCCCAAAGCGACTTAGAAGCCATACATCGGGACAAAACCGGTGCATTGATTGAGGCGGCCATGCTGATGGGAGGCATCTGTGCTGGCGCGAACTCAGGGCAGCGTATAGCGTTGCAAGAGTGCGCCCAAAACATTGGACTCGCCTTTCAAGTGCAAGATGATATTTTAGATGTGACGGCATCTACCGATACCTTAGGCAAACCCTCAGGCAGCGATGAAAAGTTAGACAAATCGACCTACGTCAAGTTAATGGGCGTCGATAAGGCAAACCGTTACGCCCAGTCTCTGTTTGATGACGGACGCGCAGCGATTACTCACGCGCTTGGTAATAGTACAAACAGTGATGCATTGCTGGCATTGATTGACTGGCTCTGGTCGCGCAAAAAATAAACCTCAGTGAGTGATCAAATGGACACGACCTCTACCCCGCGGATTTATCTGGGCACTGGTGGCTACAGTGATACCGATTTACTCGGCACGCTGTACCCCACGGGCACAAAAAAAACCGACTTCTTACGTGAGTACGCCAAGCAATACGGCGCGGTTGAGATTAACAGCACTTTTTATGCGCCTATCGGGCACAAAGCCTTTGCTGGTATGGTCAATAAAGCCTATGTACAGGCGGAAAGCCAGCTAAAATTTGCCGTCAAATTACATCAAGATTTCACTCATGCCCGCAAAGGAACAAGCGATCACGCACAAGCGTTTTTGAGTGCCTTATCGCCGCTTATCGAGGCAGATGCTTTAGCGCCTTTATTGCTTCAGTTTCCACATGGCTTTGATCGTACTCGTGAGCATAGACTGTACCTGGCCAATCTCGTTAGCTGGTTTGAAGGTTATCCACTTGCCATTGAGTTCCGTCATAACGGCTGGCACACGCCGCAAGTGGTCGATAGCTTCATACAGCAAGGCCTGATTTGGTGTAGCGTCGATTATCCCAAAGTTGGCGGATTGCCACCGTCACGATTGATGTTTACCGAGCGTACCGGCTATTTGCGCATGCATGGCAATAACACGGGCTGGTGGGATGCGATGAGCGCAGCAGAGCGCCATGATTATCGTTATAGTGAGGCGGAGATGCAGGACTGGGCGCAAGCGATTGCCAATCAGCGTCAGCACTTTGATACGCTCTATATCTTCTTTCAAAACACTACCAAAGCACATGCTTACTATAATATTGTGACGCTGCGAGAAGCGTTGAGTCAGTTTGGGTTTGAGGTGTTATAGACCTAACAATACAATAATATATAGTTGAAACATTAGTCTAAGGATTGAGGAAAATGCCCCATTTACATGATATGGAAGAATTGATAAGTAGCATCGAAGACAATCAAGTTAAAGACTACATGAAAGAAGCTATGTCTTGTTATATGGCTAATGCATATAGAGCTTGTATTGTACTAGGGTGTGTTGACAATTACCGTAAATGGATAATCGTCGCTGCTAAATAGAT
>NZ_JAKDUI010000275.1 GCF_030457785.1 Psychrobacter sp.
TCATCCCACTACCTTAGAGGTAGGGGATTTCTGCGGTAAAATGTTAAAAGTAGACAACGCTCCTTTAGGGATATCTGTTTGTGCATCTACCCAAGGCCTTTTTGGCGCATCTTTTAACGCGATAGTAGATTTGGTTGTGTACTTGTCAATTGCTGAACGAGGCCATGGATGATGATTATGGGGATCAGCTTGAGCCACAGCTCTTATCGCCACTCTACGTGCAAATCCAGGTTCTGGTAGTTGAGGCACATTGAACGCTATCTGATAAGAAAAATGGGTATCTTTTGGCACCACAAAGCTTTTGTACCATGTATCAGAATCAGCCAGTTGCTGTAATGACTCATGATTATTGGAAGGCGCGCCTAAAAGTTTTACGTTGTTATAATTGCCCCGCGCCAAAAATGTCATCACAGTACCAGCAGCAGTATCTTCAATGAGCGGCGTACCCAATACCTCTATATCTGCCCAAAAACTATCGCTATTCTGGCCCTTTTCCAGTGACTCACGTAATGCCGATACTTTTGGACTGAGTAGCGCATCAGAACTTTCTAAAGAACTTTCTAGAGAGCCTTCTGAACTCTGCTCTGCTAAACTGATGCGTTGCTCAAGCACTACTTGGTATGCGCCTGATCCAGACAAGCGCCATGTCGCATCGCAGTTTTCTGCCACTAAATAAAAATTTTGCTTGCCACCCTTATGATCAACCAAACGGCGCGATAGTTCTCCTGTAGCATCTATGACATCCATCATCATCATATCACCACTCTCTACATACCCTGTCAGATAGTCGCCCATATCGCAAGGAACATTGATATCCAGAGGCTGCGGTTTGATATTATTTTTCTCACTGCTAAGATGACTTAGCTCACCCTTCAGAGGACTCCCTACTTCTAACACGTCAGTTTGCGAACCAAATGCAGAAAATGACGTTGAATACAACAAACAAGTAAATCCTACTATCGCCCATTTTTTAGAGAAAAATCCTGTGTATGTCATCCACTGCTCCCAATTATATTTGCTGACAGACATATAACCTCTACCGTTACAAGATGTCTAGCAAATAATACAAAGATGAGATACTAACCCATATAACTATAAAATGATATTAAAAATCATTCTCATCTATTCTCATAGAAACAAAAAACCCTCTGACTCAATAATGAGTCAGAGGGGCTTTCGGATACAGATTACGACAAATTATATATCAAACTCAAGCGCTCTATCACCATTCTCGTCTTTGATACGAGTTGGCAAGCCAATCTTATTCAGCAAGTTGATAAATGGCTTGGCGTCTAGCTCTTCGACATTGACCATGTTGCCAGTATCCCATTCACCAGTCGCGACCAGCATGGCTGCAGCAACGGGAGGTACACCTGCGGTGTAAGAGATACCTTGACTACCGACCTCATTGTAAGCGTCTTTGTGATCTGAGACATTATAGACAAACACTTCACTATCAACGCCGTTGATTTTACCTTTGACCTTATCACCGATACAAGTATTGCCGCTATAGTCGGGCGCTAGCGAACTTGGATCTGGTAGCACTGCTTTTACTACTTTTAGCGGAACCACTTCCTGACCTTCGGCCGTCATCACAGGCTGCTCGGAAAGTAGACCTAAGTTTTGCAATACGGTAAAGACATTGATGTAATGCTCACCAAAGCCCATCCAAAAGCGAATATTAGGCACATCTAAATTGGCAGATAACGAATGAATTTCATCATGGCCACTTAAGTAGCTGTTTTGCACACCAACAACTGGAAAATCATCGGTACGCTTCACTTCAAACATCTTGTTAGACTGCCATTTGCTGTCCTGCCAAGAGTAGACGGTACCCGTAAATTCGCGAAAGTTAATTTCAGGGTCAAAGTTAGTAGCGAAGTACTTGCCATGACTGCCAGCATTAATGTCGATGATGTCGATATCAGTCACCGACCCTGCATCCATCATGTCATAGCCGATACGTGCATATGCGTTTACCACACCAGGATCGAATCCTGCGCCTAAAATCGCGGTAATATTATTGTCGGCACAGCGCTGTTTACGCTGCCACTCATAATTGTTATACCATGGTGGCGTCTCACAAATCTTACGTGGATCTTCGTGAATGGCCGTATCAATATATGCCGTACCCGTTTCGATACAAGCTTCTAATACCGTCATATTGATAAATGCCGAACCGACATTGATAACGATTTGTATGCCCGTGTCTTGTATCAGTTGGGTCAGCGCTTGGCTGTCCATAGCATCGACTTGGTGCGTGTGCAAGACAGCATCTTGCTTAAAGCTGCCTTTTTCTGTCACGCTTTGCGCAATGGCATCACATTTATCTTTGGTACGTGAGGCAATATGAATCTCGCCGAGGACATCGTTATGCATCGCACATTTATGCGCGACTACTTGTGCAACACCGCCCGCGCCGATGATGAGTACGTCTTTTTTGCCTGGTTTTGTTTGACTTGGTTTCGTTTGACTTGTGTTCAATGAACAATCCTCCTTTGTATTCCTGTTGATACCGTAAATATTGGTTATGCAGAACAGAAACAAGTGAATGATGTGCGTGAAATGAACTACCCACTACCTTAGAGGTAGGGGTTTCTTAGGTAATGCTCATACTT
>NZ_JAKDUI010000048.1 GCF_030457785.1 Psychrobacter sp.
CATTCATCCCACTACCTTAGAGGTAGGGGATTTCTGCGGTAAAATGTTAAATTAATGCTCGAAGTTTAGATCTACTTAACACAGACAGTTGCCACTACAACAAGGAGAATACCATGGCTAACCCTAACCCAAACGATACTGACATCGAACAACAGCGTTCTGATTCAGCCAATGCGGCGCTCAAAAGCCAAACTGAAGATAATCATACCGAGGATTCAGAGGCAGCTGTAGATCGTATTGCCGATAACCTAAAAGACGCAAAGAACGATAAATAATACTTACACCATCATTACTGACCGTGCTATCAATTACGATTGATAGCACGGTTGTATGGATAACTTATTTATGCAAAGATTCGCATTTAAACGTGTCAGTGCAAACAATAATAATAAAAAATAGCGTTGCAAGTTTGGCTAACTAATTTTGGCTAATAACTAAATAGCTCAATTAGAAAATAATAACTGATAATAATTGATAACTGACGACAACTAAGGATTCATTATGAGTAATTCTAAAAACAACATGGATAAGCAAGAGCAAGAAATAAAAAATCTTGCAGATGACATTAATCCCAGAGAGGATGCCACACCTGATAGTTTGGGAGAGGCGACAACCGTACCTTTGGATGATGAGCTTGGTGACAACGCCACTGAAGACGACCTCAAAAAATAAGTTCCTGAATCAGATTACTGTGGCTTCAAATTCGTTCTGAGAGATACCCGTTTAAGGGCAAAACTAATACGTAAAACTGCTGCTTATTCGGCATTTTTTTGTTATAATCACCGCCACATTTGAAATTGGCTTATACAAAGCGGTACTTTCTGCTCTTTAGCTATTTTTTGAATGGTCCTTACTATCGACTGAGCTTGTCGTACACTAGGTCAACTCTAGTAATGCAGGGTTGTCCTGAATGGCGTACAAGTAAATTTATTTATTATTCTAGTGCTTTTGAAAAAGATAGCTTAAATTTAAGTACATCTAAAAGCATTTAGCATTGCCGGAGATATCTATGCTAACCAATACTGATCGCGAACAAATCATTGCTCAATACCAACGTGGCGAAAACGACACTGGTTCACCAGAAGTGCAAGTCGCTTTGTTGAGTGCCCGCATCAATGACTTACAAAACCATTTCAAAGAGCATAAAGCTGACCATCATAGCCGCCGCGGTCTAATCCGTATGGTTAACACTCGTCGTAAGCTGCTTGATTACCTAAAAGGTAAAGATCTTGGTCGTTATAGTGATCTTATCAGCCAGCTAGGTCTACGTCGTTAATACGGCGGCGATAGTGCAAGTAGTTACTCAGAACGGCCATGCTGTGATGTGGTATCGTTCTAATATAATACGCTTGTTAGTATCGACAAAATAGATTTTCTAAAAACGGCGTGGAATAGTTTCACGCCGTTTTTTATGCTTAACGGGCTTGCTCTGATAAGCGATCTATCTAAAGATAGGGGCGAGTTCGGTGATAGACCTTGCCTTAATAGCATGATTACTCATCAACGCTTACTGCCAGTTGGCAAAGGGTTTTGAATTAATTGGTCAATCGCTATAAATCACTGTAAAATATTGCATTGTAAGTTTGAAAACTTAGTTGCTCTTATGGTAACTGCCAGTAGAGTAGGTGCTTTTATAAATCGTCGATGATAAGGTAGTGAGAAGTATCAAAATCCCGCTCATAGATAACGATCGACATGCAGGATCTGTGTGCAAATTTATCATAATAAAATTTGATAGCCAGACAGTATTTGAACAGCCAAACATACGTAAAAGTAAGATGTCTAGAGTAGACATAAAAAGAAATAACTAGGTCATGAGATAAGTCTCCATTGATGCGATATTCAAGAAAATTGCATGTCAGGTGGTGATTATATACAAGAATTTTAATGACAAATATCAGCTGTACGCAATGCTGATATTACTTTTTGTCAGTCAACATTAGGAAGAATATATGACAATGTTTAATACCATTAAACGTGAATTTCAATATGGCGACCAACAGGTTGTTATCGAAACTGGTCGTGTAGCACGCCAGGCAAACTCTATTTTGGTTCACATGGGTGGCGTTACTGTACTAGTAGCTGCTGTCGTAAAGTCAGAAGCCAAAGAAGGTCAAAACTTTTTTCCGCTAACGGTAAATTATCAAGAAAAAATGTATGCAGCAGGTAAGATTCCTGGTGCTTATGGCAAACGTGAAGGCCGTGCAAGTGAATTTGAAACATTAACGTCACGCTTGATTGACCGCCCGATTCGCCCGCTATTCCCTGAAGGCTACGTTAACGAGATCCAGATTACAGCGACTGTTGTATCGTCAGATAAAACTCAGTCTGCAGACATCGCAGCACTAATTGGTGCTTCAGCAGCATTGGCTATCTCCGATGCGCCATTCAATGGTCCTGTCGCTGCCGCTCGCGTTGGTTTCATGAACGGTGAATACGTTCTAAACCCAACGTCTGAGCAGCTTGAAACCAGTGATTTGGATTTGGTTGTAGCTGGTACTAAATCTGCGGTATTGATGGTTGAGTCTGAAGCAGCAGAGCTGTCAGAAGACCAAATGTTAGGCGCAGTACTGTACGGTCATGAGCAGCAACAGATCGTTATTGATAACATCGTTTCAATGGCAGAAGAAGTTGGTACTGCTAAGCAGCAGTTTGCGGCTGCTGAGCGTGATAAAGCGCTTGAGAGCAGCATGAAAGAGCAGTTTGGCGACCAAGTTGCCGCCGCTTATACCATCACTGATAAGCAAGATCGTTACACCAAGCTTGATGAAATCAAGCAATCAATTATCGATACACTTGCTGGCGATGCTGAGTCAGAGACTTATGCTGATACCGTATCTGAGTTAAAAGAAATTTATAATGATCTAAAATATCGTACTGTCCGTGACAATATTTTGTCGGGTAAGCCACGTATCGACGGTCGTGATCTTGAGACAGTCCGTGCCCTTGATGTGCAGGTCGGTATGTTGCCATACACGCATGGTTCAGCATTGTTCACACGTGGTGAGACGCAAGCACTGGTCACTACTACGCTTGGCAACAGCCGTGACGTCAACATGATTGACTCACTAGGTGGCACGATTCGTGACCATTTCATGTTGCACTACAACTTCCCGCACTTCTCAGTCGGTGAGACGGGTCGTGAAGGTATTCCAAAACGTCGTGAGATCGGTCATGGTCGTCTAGCTCGCCGCGGTGTGCAGGCGATGCTACCAGACAGTGAGCGCTTCCCGTATGTTATCCGTGTGGTATCAGAGATTACTGAGTCAAACGGTTCATCTTCTATGGCCTCTGTTTGTGGTGCAAGCTTGGCATTGATGGATGCTGGTGTACCGTTAAAAGCGCCAGTTGCTGGTATCGCGATGGGTCTGGTGAAAGAAGGCGAGCGTTTCGCTGTATTATCGGACATCTTGGGTGATGAAGATCATCTTGGCGATATGGATTTCAAAGTTGCGGGTTCTAAAAACGGTATCACCGCCCTTCAGATGGATATTAAAATCGAAGGCATTACGCCTGACATCATGGAGCAAGCGCTTAAACAAGCACATGCTGGTCGTATCCATATCTTAGATGCGATGAATCAAGTACTGCCTGAGAGCCGTACTGAAATCAATGCACATGCACCGAACTATGCAGTTATCGAAATCAATCCAGATAAGATTCGTGACGTTATCGGTAAAGGTGGCGCGATGATTCGTCAGCTAACTGAAGAGACTGGTGCAGTGATCGATATCGATGATGGTGGCACGATTCGTATCTTCGGTGAAAACAAAGCAGCGACCAAAGCGGCTATCGCGAAGATCGAAGCATTGACTGCTGAAGTAGAAGTCGGTAAAACATATGAAGGAACAGTTGCTCGTATCGTTGATTTCGGTGCATTCGTCAACGTCTTGCCAAACACTGATGGTCTAGTGCATATTTCACAGATCGCTGAAGAGCGCGTTGAGAATGTATCAGACTATCTAAAAGAAGGTCAGACGATTAAAGTATTGGTTCAGGACGTCGACAACCGTGGTCGTATTAAACTGACCATGAAAGGTGTCGAGCAAAACTAATTATGAATGATTAGCTTGTTCTAGGACACGCCCTAACCTAATAAAAAAATAAAAAGCCGCCCTGAGACACTTGTTATAAGTGCTCAAGGCGGCTTTTTTGTGGATGCTAATGATAAGTAAAAATCAGTCGCAAGTATAAATATAGTCGGTGAAAAGTCATACTGCTATAGTCAGTCCACTATAAAAGCGTTACTGCGTTAACCTCGCTTAAAGTATTAAATATACATCTACGCTTGGTTGCCTTGTACGACTTTTAGATTGTATCGACTGTACAATACGCACTGGACGTACTGCTAGTGCAAATTTTTCTTGCTTGCTATGCTTACACAGACATAAGCTATAAAAAAATTGACACCAGCATTTCTGTAGCAATTTTAAAGTATTTCAACTATAGGTTTCTTTCTATTTAACTTGTCGGGTTGTCAGCAATAAACTTAATCAGTAGCGCGGCCAGATTTTCGCCTTGATCTTCTTGTAAGAAATGACCACCATCGGCAATAATTGTGTGTGCTTGATTTTGTGTGCCTGGAATGAGCTTTTGCATGATTCGATCGCCACCAGCAGTGACAGGGTCCGAGTCGCTAAACAGTGTAATAAAAGGTTTGTCCCATTTGCTTAGCGTACGCCAAGCTGCACGGTTGTCTTCTGTGGCAGGGTCATCGGTTGTGATCGGGACCAGTATGGGGAACTGTCTTGCACCTTCTTTGTACGACTCATCAGGGAATGGCGCATTGTATGCATCGATGACTGCTTGTGAGAGTTCTGTTGTGGTTCCGCTATTGATAATACTGCCAACTCGGAACTTTGGAGTATCTTGCGAGAACTGTTGCCAATTACGGAAGCTTTCTCCTGGATCGTAGTCACCAGTGGGGAGCATGGTGTTGCCAGCTGCCACTCGCGCAAATCTGTCTGGGTTTTCTGCCACCAGGCGTAGACCAATTAAGCCACCCCAATCCTGACAAAATAATGTGATATTCGTCAACTCTAGCTGATCAAGTACCGATTGCATCCAGTCGACATGACGCTGATAGGTATGATCAGTACGGACAGTTGGTTTATCTGATCGCCCAAAACCAGGAAGATCTGGTGCAATGACACGATGACCTGCGTCTATCAGTATCGGTATCATCTTACGGTACAGATAGCACCATGAAGGCTCACCATGTAGCAGCAGTACAGGTTCAGCATCTCTTGGACCTTCATCGAGATAATGTACACGCAGTTCGCCGCCTTCACTATCGTCAACCATTAGGTAGTGTGGTTCAAAGTCGTAATCCGGTAGGTTTGCAAAACATGAGTCGGGGGTTCTAAGAGCTTTCATAGGGTATCCTTATCCTGATGATAAATAATCGTACATTTCAGACAGTAAACATCAATTCAGCATAGCATTGAAGTTAGATTTGGTGTCATGTTTTTCGAATCTTACAGGTTGAGCGATGCACCAAGTAAGGTTGTATTTGGCGCTAAAGTTCTATGCTTATCAGTAATGGATATCGATATACAGTTTGGGAAGAGCTTGTAGATGTTGAGTCAGTAACGGCAAAGTATCGGTATTCCAACCTAAAGGCACTAGGAGGTGTTATCAATTGAGGTTTTAGCTCGTGTGAGAACGGGATCGAGCAGGACAACTGCTGTGTTGATGGGCAAGATAAATAACTGAGCGTTGCCACTTAGGATAGGGGCGTGGGTTGATTGTAGAAATGCCATGACCGGCCCTTTTGCAAGATTTGTAATGCAGTATGGAACAATTTTGGTATCAGACTTTTTTAAGCCCTTTTTTTATAAATAGCCGGAACAGGAGTATTTTTTGGCGCTTTATTGATAAAAGTAGACGTATAAGGTAAAGATAATTACTCTTTTTTATCTTCAAGTCGTCTAAAAAACACTCTCTGTTAGTTCCATGGTGGAATAATCACACACGCCCTAGACAGCTAAGGCTTAAATTTTACGGTGCCGCTAGTTCCGGTTGTCATAGCGTCACGTGCCATTTGATCCTCTAAATGGTTTTTTGCACTGATCGCATCAGGGTCTGGGCGGCGCTCTATATGATCGCACTGGGTACACTCGATGTACTCATCAGGCGCTGGCGTGACGATATTCACTTGTACCACTGCGTCTAATGCCTGACATTTCGGGCACCGTACCCCTGCTAAAAAGCGACGTTTGGGTCGTGACGACTGATAACGCATTTAGATTACCTCGCGAGTAGTTTGCGTTGTTTTGGTATCATCATTTTCAGCAAGGCTAAAGCCGCTATGACGTAGCAGGGCATCAATGCTAGCACTGCGGCCACGGAAGTTCTCAAAGTTGGTTTTGGCAGGGAAGCTGCCACCAACTGATAAGACGGTCTCACGGAAAGCTTTACCCGTTGCTGGGTTGAAAATGCCGTCTTCTTCAAACTTACTAAAGGCGTCTGCTGAGAGTAACTCTGCCCATTTATACGAGTAATAGCCCGCTGCATAACCCCCTGCAAAGATATGACTAAAGCCATTGGCAAAGCGGTTGTAGTCAGGCGTCTGCATGATAGCGATATCGTTACGGACGGTATTCAATGTCGCTAAGATGCCGTCGTAGTCAAGCGCTGGCGTGTGTGCATGAATTAACAAATCAAACAGAGAAAACTCGATTTGACGTAAGGTTTGTGCACCGCTTTGAAAGTTTTTAGCCGCGAGGAGGGCGGCAAGCTTGTCTTTTGGTAATGGCTCACCCGTGTCGACATGACTGCTAATAAGCGCAATCCCTTCGGCATCCCACGCCCAGTTTTCCATAAACTGACTGGGCAGCTCGACCGCATCCCATTCGACACCATTGACGCCTGCGACATCACCGACAGTCACTTGGGTCAATAAATGATGCAGACCGTGACCAAACTCATGGAATAAGGTTAATACTTCATCGTGCGTCAATAGACTTGGCTTGCCATCGAGGGCAGGCGTGAAGTTGCCAACCATAAAGCAAACTGGCAGCTGCTGATGGTCTTGTTCATCATAAGTATAACGTGACTGAAAGCCATTCATCCATGCACCGCCGCGCTTTCCGCTACGGGTAAATAAATCAAAATAGAAGCCACCAAGCAAATCATCGTTAGCGTCAAACAACTCATAAAAACGTACGTCATCGTGCCAGCGTGAGACTGAGTCCGTGCCGCTCTTTTTTGTTACCTTGATACCGTATAAACGCTCTACGACGGTAAACAATCCGCTAAGGACTTTTGGTAGTGGAAAATAAGGGCGGATTTCTTCTTGCGATAAGCTAAACTCTTTTTGTTTTACTTTTTCTGCGATGTAAGCTTTATCCCATGGTTGTAGTTCGTCGATGCCATGGTTTTGCGCATATTTTTGCAGTTGCACTAAATCATTTTTTGCCGTTGGCGTTGCTTTTGTCGCCAAGTCACGCAAAAAGGTTTCAACCTGTGCCACGCTATCTGCCATTTTGGTCGATAGTGACACTTCTGCGTAGTTATTGAAACCTAATAGTGCAGCTTTTTGCTCACGAAGCTGCAGGATTTGGCTCATGGTATCAGCGTTGTTTAGTGATTCACCTTTAGCATTGGTATGCTCGTCAAACTCAGAGGCTCGGGTGACATAAGCGCGGTACAGCGTCTCGCGCAGACTGCGATCATCCGCATGAGTCATGACGGCAAGATAAACCGGGATATTTAAGCTTGCTACATAATAAGGGCTAGGTAACGCGTCGATATCAGCTTGGGTGAGGGTGCCATTAGCAAGTTCACGAGCTTTGTATTGCTCGCCTGCATCCGCCAGCAAAGCCAAGCCACTTTCGGTTAAACCGGCCATTTGTTCTTTTTTGAGAGGCAAGGCATATGCTTGGGTTGCATCTAAAATATGGTCAGAAAATGTCGCTGACAGGGTTGATAGTTCGCTTTGAATAGCCGCAAATTTTTCTTGTTTGTCTGTTGGTAACGATACTCCTAACAGCTCAAACTTTTTCAGTGCAAGCTCGATAGCACGTGCTCGTGCTGGTTCAAGTGCAGCAAAAAATGCCGTGTCCTCTGCGATGGCTTGATAGCGACTAAAGAGTGGCTGATGTTGCCCCACTCGTGTGCTGTATGCAGATAACTTAGGCAGCAACTCATGATGGATATGACGAATTTCATCATTACTCATTACACTATTAAGGTGTGATAAAACACCCCAGCTGCGCTCCAAATCCAAATTGATATGGTCAAAGGTCAACACATCTGCCAATGCTTGTTTGGCGTTGATTTTGGCATCGTTGCTTGGACCGTCAGTGTTGGCGGTCATTTCGTCCAAAAATGCATTGGCAGTATCGATAGCACTGATGACTTGATTTTGTAGTGCGCTTGGCGAGATATTATCAAAATCGACAAGGCGTAATTGTGAAGAAGTATCTGTCATAAAGGTATCCGATATCTGGTATTAGTGAATGAATTATTATTGGTTGAGTATAGCGTTATATTGGTTGTGTAAGTTACTTATCAGCGGTTGCGCACAGCCGTGTTTCGAGTATACGAGCACGCTGTGCCCAACTGTACGTACATAAGTTTTGCTACTTGTAAGAACGGTGAATGGCAGTTGTTATACAAAATATGGGTTCATTTGACGAAAATACAACCTCAGCATTGCCGAGTGTAGCTTCCAACAAGCACCTTCCAACAAGGTAGTTAATTATCTTTACAAAGTACTATCATTTACTTGCAAATTAACCCTACAGACAGTGAGGATTAGTTGTTAGGGTGAAGATAGTCAGGTACAAAAACCTGTCAAACATATTGACAAAAAATTAGCCGAGGCACAGTTAATCAAAACGTAATTGATCAAAACATGATCAATCGAGACGTGCAGCGGGTCTGAGCGACTTGCAGTCATTGAAGCACTATGTACGCTTCTACGAGAAGTATGCGTCCACAAGAACTAATATAACAACTGACTGTATCTGTTGCTATAAATGATGAACCCTGCATCCGGTAAGCAATAAACAAGAACGATAACATTAAAAGTAAATGATAATAAAACAAGGAGCGATATATGAAAGCGACTCTTAAAAGCTTACGCGAAACCAAAGCCAATCCAGCAGTCAGCATCTTTGTCAGCACTCACCGCGAGCACCCTGACAACGAACAGGATCCCATTGCCCTAAAGAACCAACTGAAAGTAGCCGAAGAACGTCTAACTAACGAATATGATAAGCGTACTGCTACTACCATCTTGGGTAACATTCAGGCCAAGACTGACGAGCTGAACCACAATTATAACCTCGATACCTTAGCGATATTTGCCAGTACTGATGACGTAAAAGCTATTCGCATGCCCATCGATACCAAAGCACGTGTCGTGATTTCTGACCGCTTCGCGACTCGCGATCTCGTACGAGATATGGCAAGCGCTGTTCAATATTATACGGTCGTGTTGACGCGCGATAGCGCTCGTCTGATCGAAGCATCCAACGATCGTGTCATTAGAGAGTTCGATAAAGATGACGATGCACAAAGCAATATGGAAAATATCGCATTTCCTGTCGAAAACAACGGACTATATACCACAGGCAGTGGTGGTTCAGACCGTTCATCAAACAACGAGAGCAGCTATCTGCAAGAGTTTTTTAACCAAGTCGATAAAAGCGTCCAAGAGCTATGGGGTGAAAATAAGATGCCCCTCGTGATTGTTGGTGATGCCAAAAACATCGGCTATTACAAAGAAGTCTGTGATCGTCCAGACAACATCATCGCCACGGTGTCAAACGTGACGAATCTAGAAGACGGCAGCGCCCAGCATATCGTTGACAGTGTACAAGAGGCTGTCGAAGGCTATCGTACTTCGTTACATCAGGAAGCCCTGGGTGAGATTGACAAAGCTCGTGGCGCGAGCATGCTACAGACCGACTTACAAGAAGTCTACCGTAGTGCATTCCAAGGTGTAGGTGAGACGCTCTATGTGCGCCGTGGCTATATGCAGCCCGCTAAGATTGATGAAAAAGCGCAGACTCTAAGCCTAGCAGATGACGCGGCTGCAGACGGCGTGACAGACGACGCAATTGGTGAAATCATTGAGCATGTCATGCATAATGGTGGTCAAGCCGTATTTATGCCGCAAGATATAATGGGCGAAGATCAACCGATAGCCTTGGTCACTCGTTACTAGTTTCTTGACACTAGCTTCTTGACGCTATCTAGCAGTGGCTACCATCAACGAATTAGCCATTGATAGCATATAGGTATAATATGAGAGTATTGGTTCGATGAGAATCAATGCTCTTTTTGCATTGGTCACATCTTTAATTTTTGCCGAACGCTTTTATTTCAGCGCAGTAGGTTTTTAAATAATGAAAAAAAACGTGTGCAAGACTGTCTCAGTGTTTGGCATTACTGTGATGATGATGAGCGCTAGTCCCAGTATGGCGAACCCAAATGCCAATAATATGTCCGTGGATCATTTGTCATGGAGTCAATTGCCAACTGGCATTCAAGATTACTACCAAGCAAATGCCAAAACCAACACACTTGATCTAAGTCTTAAAGACATCGTAGCTATTCGCTCTTGGAGTAGTACAGAAGGGGATCAGTACTTGGTTCAGTTACAGCACTCCAGTGAAGCCAATAGCCCCGACCAACCCTCAGATGAGCTGATCACGCATTTATATAATATCGAGGGTACACAAGTGCGACGAGTATGGCAGATATACGACCATATCCCCTGTGATGGATTGGATGTCATCGCAAGCTATGCTGCAGACACCGCTGTGATAAGTGATATCGATAATGATGGGGTTGTCGAAGTGAGTGTGCCTTATTATCTCGGCTGTCGCGGTGATGTCAGTTACGACGAAATGAAAATCATCACGTATGAAGGTAAACAAAAATTTGCTATCCGTGGTAACTCGGCAATATGTGATTCCAAAACAGGGCTACCTGTTGATAAGACTGGCTACTACGGTGGCGATTATAAAATTGATGAGCAGTTATTGCAGCGAGCAGCGTTATCAGCGTCTCAAAAAACAGTATTTAGGGAGCACTTGAAATCAGTGTGGCGAGACAATCAATGTTCAATTTATTTTAATTATGATGACTAACTCTATGACTACCACAACGTCTTTTGTGCTAACCAGTTACAACATCCACAAAGGCATGTCGCCGATGAATCGCCAAGTCAAGCTACAAGGTATCGCTAGAGCGCTCGATATCATAGGTTCAGATGTGCTGTGCTTACAAGAAGTACAAGGTCGCAACCTTAAGCGAAACATGCAATATAATGAGTACCCTGACCAATCTCAACATGAGTGGTTTGGTGAGTATTTAAAACTGAAAAACAGCTATGGTAAGAATTCAGAATACGAACATGGTCATCATGGCAATGCAGTATTGAGCCGTTTTCCTCTAGATCCAAAGCACAACGTCAACATCACCGTTAACAAGCTTGAGCAGCGTGGTGTCTTGCATTGTGAAGTTCAGCCGGTAGGGTGGGAAAAGCCTGTTGTGATTTTGTGCGCACATTTGAATCTGTTTGAGCGTGATCGCATCAAGCAATACGAAGCGATTGCTCACTATGTCCGTGATGAAATCGATGAGGATCAGCCGCTGATTTTGGCGGGAGATTTTAACGATTGGAAAAAAATGTCTTGTGATAAACTGGCTGCCAGTTTAGGAATGACAGAAGCCTTTAAGCACTGTCACGGCAAGTTGTCACCGACGTTTCCAGCAAAGCTTCCCGTACTGAGCTTAGACCGTATTTATGTGCGTAATTTGAAAGTGAAGGGAGCTTGGATACACAGTGGCAAACCATGGTCGACCTTATCGGATCATTTGCCGATTAGCGCAGAACTGGCGCCCTTGTAAAACAACCTCAATCGATAGAGCGAAAACAGCCAATAAATCGAAAATAACCAATAAATAGTTATAAGGATATATAACGATGCTTAATGCTACGAACGAATTAGACATACCACCGACTCAAAACGCAGTGCTCATACGCGAGTTTGGTGAGCCTGAGGTAATGAGTTACCAAGAAGGTGTTGATATCCCTCAATTACAGGCAGACCAAGTATTGATCAAGGTTGCCTATGCAGGTATTAACCCAGTTGATTATAAGACCCGTCAAGGTAAAGGCTGGGCTGCAGAGGCGATTCAAAAAAATACTTTTGATGCAGGCAATGCTGCGACTTTAGGGTTTGATGTCGCGGGCACCGTGGTGGATAGCACGAGTGATAAGTTTGCGGTGGGCGATAGAGTGGCGGCATTGAGTTTTGATGGTGGTTGCTATGCGGACTATGTCGCGGTGGATGCCAGTTTGCTTGCTAAAGTACCTGACAGCGTCTCGTTGGAGCAAGCGGGTGCACTGCCTTGCATCGGACAAACTGCGCTACAATTGATCGACTTTGCTGACATCAAAAAAGACGACCACGTTGTCATCAATGCACCAGCGGGCGGTGTTGGTCATTTGGCCATTCAGCTGCTAATGAATAAAGTTGCCGAGGATAATATTAAGGTAACAGTTATCTGCTCGCCTGAGAAATATGAAAAACTAGATGACTTAATCGCTAAAGATAAGCTGGCAGGTTGGATTGATTACACCAAAGATGAGGCATTTCCTGAGCTACAAGCTGACGTGCTGCTAGATTTGGTCGGTGGTGAGGCAGGTGTACGCGCACTCGAGGTAATGAAACCAAAAGGTAATGTGTACGTACTGCCAACGATTTGGGTAGACAAGCTCAAAGAAGCGGGTAGCCAAAAGTCCTTAAACGTATTGGGTTATAAGGCACAGTTAAACGGTGAAGATATGGGACGAGTGTTACAGCTGGTGGCAGATGGCAAGCTAGTGTTGCATATTCAAAAAAGCTATCCATTATCAGACGTAGCAGCCGCACATCATGAGCTACAAAAAGGCGATACTTTTGGTAAGATCGTTTTAAAAGCAGGCTAAGCTGACTAAACCGAAAGCATCTGCCGAAATGTTAGGCTGATGCGTCCCGTGAAAACCGTTTTAGTCTTAGTGATGGTGTGTTTCCAAAAGCGTTGCGTATCGCCATGCATAACGATCAGCTGTCCAGACCCAAGATAGAGTTCGACTTTGTCTTGGGTTTTTTGATGTTTCAAGACAAATTTGCGGGTGGCACCTAGTGACAACGAGGCGACAATCGGTTGATCTCCCAGTTCTTCTTCATCGTCTGCATGGTAGCCCATACTATCAGCGCCAGACGGATAGTAATTGAGCAAACAAGCATTAAAATGAGCATTGATGCCTATGTTGGCTAATTCTTGCTCGACAGCTTGTTTCACGTGAAACACGGCATCCGACCATGGAATGCTTTGATGGTTATGACCAGAGTATTGGTAGCTAATGTGGTCATCCGCCATCCAAACAATTTGGCGAGTGGTAATGTGAGTTTTGCCAAATAATTTTAGGTGGTGTTCTAAAAAGTATGCTGGCATCAGACATAGCCATAATTGACATAGAAG
>NZ_JAKDUI010000276.1 GCF_030457785.1 Psychrobacter sp.
TAGACTTAAACACTGCAACAGAAAACAAATATTAAATCATTATCTTAAGGAACAATTGGCGCAAAACTCAACCCCAACGATTCATCTAATCCAAACATGACATTCATATTCTGTACAGCCTGTCCTGCTGCGCCTTTCACTAAATTATCTTGTACGACGATAATAGTCAGCTCGGCACGATCGTTGTTTTGATGAACAGCGATACGCAAGCGATTGCTGGCGCGGACGCTACGCGTATCGGGATAAACGCCTTGCGGCATGACATCTACAAACGCCTCTGATGCATAGGCATTTTCAAAAGCCTGTTGCCAATCAATGGCTGCGCCAGCGTCCGTCAACTCCATATGAAGAGAGCTCAGCATGCCTCGGATCATCGGTACAAGATGCGGTAAAAAACGAATACGATGAGTAAACTGGCTGTCTAGCAGTTGCGAAACACCTTGCTCAATTTCTGGTAGATGGCGGTGCCCTTCCACGCTATACGCTTTGAAATTATCTGTAGATTCCGCATAATTGAGCGCAAGTTTTGCCTGACGCCCAGCACCAGAAACACCAGACTTAGCATCAATGACAATGCGTGGCTCGACCAGTCTTTCTGCTTGCTTGTTCTGCGCCTCAATGATCGGCTTCAAACCCAAGATAGCCGTGGTCGGATAACAACCAGGATTACCTACAATCAAAGCATCAGCAAGCTTATCTCGATTGACCTCAGGTAAACCATACACCGCTTCCTTAAGTAACTCAGGGCAAGCATGCGACTGTTGATACCAGTGCTCAAAGTCAGTCAAAGACTGCAAACGGAAATCAGCAGCCAAATCAACTACTTTAACCCCTGCTTGCGTCAACGCCTCAGCTTGTTTCATAGCAACGCCATGTGGTGTGGCAAAAAATACCACATCACACTTTCGCAAGGTTTCAAGCGTGTCGTCCCCTAAATCACTAAAAACGATGTCCGAGATTCCACGCAGACTTGGGTATATCTCATCAGCACGCGTACCAGCCTCGCTGCGTGAGGTAAGTAGGTCAATCGAAACTTTTGGGTGCGCGGATAATAAGCGAATAAGCTCAATACCTGTGTAGCCCGTACCACCGACAATAGCTGCTGAAATCATAAGATATCCTTTTTTCTTTTACTTATCTGAGTACTAAGGTTTATCAGCATTAATATTGGTCAGCATTCATTTTGTAGGTTTCGACCACAACAAACGAACCTTGACAAACCCTAGATGCTACATTTTATTAATAGCGTTAAATACGGGTTACTGTAGAGTGCTTTTTGATTAGGCGTCCCAATGAATTCGCTAATCCACGTTTTTTGACTATCTATATTTTGTAGTCATGTACTGCATCTACAAATACTTTGGCATTATCAGGATTGACCCATTGGGTAATGCCATGACCCAGGTTGGCTACATAGCCCGTTTTTTCGCCACAGGCGTAGGCTCTATCAAGCATTTTATTCACTTCGCTGCGAATGGTCTCAGGCGATCCGTACAAAGTCGCTGGATCTAAATTACCCTGGATGGCCTTGCTTCGCTGTAGTTTTTTATGCTTTTTGGTTAGCTGGCGCTGGCTGTCCGATAGTGCTTGTCGAGCTCGATCCAGTGGCATTGTCCAATCCAAACCTAGCGCATCAGCTTCGCTATTGGCTTGAACATCTAGCCATAAACCACCGCCTTTAGTAAACAATACCACAGGCACGTCTGGATGGCGTATTTTTAGCTCAGCGACGATACGCTTGTTGTAAACATGAGAGAAGTCAATAAACTGGTCATGTCCAAGCGCCCCACCCCAACTATCAAATATCTGTACGATTTGTGCACCCGCGATAATTTGTGCATCTAAATAATCAATCACCGACGTTGCTAGCTTATCTAGTAGCTGATGTAAGAACGCAGGGTTACTGTACAAGAAGCCTTTAGTATAGCGATAATCTTTTGAGCCACCACCTTCAATCATGTAAGTGGCAAGTGTCCACGGACTACCAGAAAACCCAAATAAAGGTACTTGACCATTCAAAGCTTTACGAATACTGGTCACAGCACGCATCACATAATCAAGAGAGTCATTTACATCAAGCACTGGCAGCCTATCAAGGTCGGCCTGCTGACGAATGGGATGTTTAAACTTAGGACCTTCACCAGTTTCGAAATACAGCCCCAGCCCCATAGCATCAGGAATGGTCAAAATATCACTGAACAAAATAGCCGCATCTAAATCATAACGACGTAACGGTTGTAAGGTTACTTCAGTCGCACGGTCGGTATCTCTACACAGGCTCATAAAGTCACCCGCTTCAGCACGAGTCGCTTTATACTCTGGCAGGTAACGACCCGCTTGACGCATCATCCAGACTGGCGTAGTGTCAATTGGTTCAAATCGCAGGGCCCGTAGCAATCTATCGTTTTTCAAAGGCGCAAATTCTTGCTGAACTGAATGAGTAGTATCTGAAGCACCCATGTAAAAAATCTCCAAAACAACACAGTATTCACCACTATCAATGAATACTCTGTTGATAAAATAAATTGAATAAAATAATGATAAACGCTTATTAGGCGCAGCTAGCGCTGTCCAAACTCAAA
>NZ_JAKDUI010000277.1 GCF_030457785.1 Psychrobacter sp.
CATTCATCCCACTACCTTAGAGGTAGGGGATTTCTGCGGTAAAATGTTAAAAAAGAAGCACCATTATAACGCTATAAAATCACTTTATTCGAGTTAGCTGGTATTTATTTTTATAGTTAAACAATTATCGGTTTAAACAAGAACCAACTCTTTACATCCTTCACATTAGTAGCGGCAAGAAGAGCTACTGCTTGCATGATGAAATCCCCATTTCCTATAACCGTCAGTATCTAGATGAATAGCGCCAGTGGCGTACAATCCTAGACCAAATTGATGTGCTTCACCTTGATATTGCCAGAACTGACATAGACCATCTTGCATGGTGCTCAGTCGCCATAAATCATCTTGATATTCAGGAACCCAAATATCTATTGCGCTAGCATTCATATGCTTGCTGCTACTAGCACCACCAGCACAGCGATTTAGACCTGGATTGCGATATACTGAGCGTATTTCACTGCTTGCCGGCAACACGCCTTGATTCTTTAACTCGCTATACAGACGTAGTGTTGGCACAATGTTCGCCCATAATTCCTGCGGTGGCAGCTCATAAGGCTCATAACCGCACTGATGCCAACTACGAGCGGTCTTTAGTAATTGGGATAATGGTGGTACATTTTGCGAACCAACGCGGGCGCTTAAATAATTTCGATATTCAGTCACCTGCGTGGCGCGATATCTATTAGTATTCAACCAGGCATTAAAATCCATACTGGAAAAATCACTGTAAGCACTGTTATGAGTATTATTCGCCGTGTTATATCTGGTATTACTTCCTGTGCGGCTATGAGCAAAGTCACGCTGATTCATATTGACGCGTTTGTTTTCTTGTATAGACACACCCGACTTGAGAGAAAAGCTTTGTTGTTTTTGCGCTATCAGCCCTTGCATACTATCGCTACTTGCAGCATTTGCTCCATCTAGCATAGTAACACCAGGTCTGTGACCGGTATTGTTTGAGGATGGTCTGATATAAGCGTTGCTATTATCAGCACTGCTGCCGCTCCGCACCTCAATACGGCGTTCGCTATCATCACTTACAATAGCGGCATGAGCATAGATGCTGCTAGACAGAATTAGTGCAATAACAGGCTTATGAAGCTGCTTAGACACACGGTTTTTTGTAATCATCATTGCAAAAATATACCACTAAAAACGTTTTATCGATACTATCAAATTTTTGACAAGCAAGCTAAACTATCGCTTCTAAATGAAGTGCATATATCCGTAAGTAACACTTATCCTTATAATTTTCATAATTATGTGACCTTATGACATATAAGCTTCTATGTTCACAAAGCGCTATCATCTAAAAATTAATTTTGACGTCGATTTTTCAGATACGGCTTTCTTTTTACCTAATAACTAGCCACTTTTTGCCTATGTCTACTAACCTGCAGTATCGTTTCTCACGTCAGAGCCATCATCTGGGTCAAGATAATACGCCAAAACTATGGCAACGAATCCATGTCGATCCATGGCTAACCCTTGTACTGTTAGCAGTGTGCTGTATTGGCTTGACTATTCTCTATAGTGCCGCAAACCAAGATGTTGGTATGGTTATACGACAAATGGTCAGCTATGGTGTGGCTTTCGCAGTTATGTTTACTATGGCGCAGATACCGCCCAACGTCTATCGCGTCTTCACACCCGTATTTTACGTGTTGGGGCTCATACTTTTAGTACTGGTTGATCTCATTGGTGAAGTGCGCATGGGCGCTCAACGCTGGATCAATCTGCCAGGATTTGGCAGTGTGCAGCCCTCGGAATTTATGAAACTGGGCATGCCTATGATGTGTGCTTGGTTTTTGTCCAAACGTGAACTGCCTCCGTCTGCCGCTAGCATCGCCATCACGCTGTTATTGATAATTGTTCCTGTCATATTGATAGCCAAAGAGCCTGACCTTGGGACGTCATTACTAGTGGCAGCCAGTGGTATTTTTGTCCTGTTTTTAGCTGGTCTATCTTGGCGTCTGATTTCGGCTGCTGCCATACTAGCAGTACCCCTAATTGCTTTTGCTTGGAACTTTTTATTACATGACTATCAGCGTACTCGTGTACTCACCCTACTAAACCCTGAGGCTGACGTTCAGGGTGCTGGCTGGAATATCATCCAATCAAAAACAGCCATTGGTTCTGGAGGGCTCACAGGCAAAGGTTATTTAGAAGGTACGCAGTCACATCTACACTTTTTACCTGAGGGTCATACTGATTTTATTATTGCCGCTTTTTCTGAAGAGTTTGGCTTGGTTGGTGTCTTGCTATTAATGTTCATATACTGTTGTTTACTGGCTCGCGCCTTGTATATTGCCTTTACCCATCCTGACACCTACAGCAGGTTACTAGCAGGCGCTATCGCTATGTCGTTCTTCGTTTACATATTCGTAAATGTTGGTATGGTTGGAGGTTTGTTACCTGTGGTTGGTGTACCATTGCCATTTATCAGCTACGGTGGCACCGCCATTGTTACTCTGATGGCTGGGTTTGGACTACTCATGTCCATTCATACACACAAGTCAGAT
>NZ_JAKDUI010000278.1 GCF_030457785.1 Psychrobacter sp.
AAGTATGAGCATTACCTAAGAAACCCCTACCTCTAAGGTAGTGGGTAGTTCATTTGTTGGGTAGTTCTATAGATGCTAACAGCCTCAGAATAATCTATCAAAGTTTCATCGAGTCGTTGTAAGGGTTTTGTCACTAAGTATCACAACATTTTGACTGACACAGAATGCGAACAGTTTTTCGATAGGGGTTGTAAAACTGAAAAATTCTTGTATAATTTGCAACTGGTGGCTCCGTTGGTAGCCTCGCAACATTGTTCTATGAATCCCGCCAGGACCGGAAGGTAGCAACGGTAATAGTTACAATGTGTGCCGAGGATGTGCTGATGGAGTCGCTTTTTTTTGTCTGAAATTCGAGTAATGCTCGCTGCCAAAGTGCTCATTCTATATATTAAGCCCTTCAATATAAGGGCTTTTTTTGCGCCTGTATTTTATGCAGACTTTAGTATTCATTGATTTAGATGTATTAAAATATAGTATATTAATGTTGGTATGTATTCTGAAGGCTTTGAGGGCTGGTTATGAAAACTTTCGTTTGGCTGTTCATTATTACTGTTGTATTGGTTGTTGTCTTTGGCGTGTTGATATTCAATAAGTTGGTACGGGGGCGTAATCAGGCAAAGAATGGCTTTGCGCAGATAGACGTGCAACTTAAACGCCGGCATAATTTGATTCCGAACTTGGTTGAGACTGCCAAGCGGTATTTGACTCATGAAGAAGAAACCCTCAGTCGTGTGATCAGTGCGCGTAATCATGCCCAAAGTTTACAAGACTCAAATAAACACCAACCAGAGTCGAGTGAGCATATGGCTATGTTTGCGCAGGCGGAGAGCATGCTGTCAAAAGCCTTGGGGCAGTTCTCAGCTGTCGTAGAGGCGTATCCTGAGTTGAAAGCCGACAGCGTGATCAAAGAGTTGATGGATGAGCTGACCAATACAGAAAACCGAACTGGTTTTGCTCGTCAGCATTACAACGATAGCGTCATGTTTTACAATAATGACCGTGAAGTATTTCCCAATAATCTTGTCAGCAGTACTTTTGGATTCCGTCCGCTTAGTCAGTTGGTATTTGAAGACAGAGAAGCGATTAGCCAAGCACTGACCGTTAATATGGGTTGAGGCGCGACAGAGTTGGGTTAGTAGTAGGTAGAATAAGCTGATGGATTTCTTCAGTGAACAGCGGTCACGTACAAGGCGCAGCCTATTACTTTATGGGCTGTTTTTTTCATTGTACTTGCACACGTGGCAGTAGCGCTTGCTGTGATGGCGTTATTACTAACACTATTTACGGATGGTATTTACTATTGGGTGCTAGTGCTGGTTATCGTGTGGACGTTGGCTGGCTTTATTGGCTGGAGTTTCCTAGAGTATCGTCGTTTAAAGTCTGGCGGTCGTGCTATTGCTCAGCGGGTGGGCGCTGTTCGGCTGTTTATTGATAACAGTCAAGATGCGTGGAAGCATAGTCAAGGAGTAACTCATGAGTGTACGAGTCCAGAGAAAGTTCGCTATAGTGCCCGTCATATCGCAGTGCGTGATGAGCGCGATTTTCCACCTATTTATCGTCGATACTATGAAACAGCCCAGCAATTAGCCATTGCCGCGGGTTTGCGTATGCCGATTCTTTATGTGTTGCCCGATGAGCAGGGGATCAATGGCTTTGTGGCTGGTCGACATAGTCAAGACATGGTAATGATCGTCACTCAAGGTGCGCTTGATAAATTGTCTGACGATGCGTTATATGGACTCATCGGACACGAATATGGTCATATCTTGCATGGTGATGCTAGGTTTAACTTACAATTGATGGTAGTGCTAGCAGGATTGCAAATAGTCTATGATTGGAGCGATCCTATCAGTAATAGCAGTCATCGTAGTCGCTACGCTGATTATAATGATGTGAGTCAAAATACCCTCTCATCACAAAAGTCTATTGATAGACAAGCTCGTAGCACTGAGGCGGAAACAGAGAACTTTATGAGCCATAGTGACTGGATAGCATATTGGCGAGCCCACAATCAAGCGCAAAACCGCAAGTCGTCCGCCAAAGGTCACTCTAGGCAGCTACAACATCGGCACGTCGTTAATCGCGAAGCACCGCGCAGTATTTGGACACTGTTGTTGCATGGTCTGAGCTTTTCGAGTATGGCAAGTGCGCAATTGATCAAGCACAGTTTTAACCGTCAGCGTGAACTGCTCGCCGATGCCACCAGTGTGCAACTGACCCGCTCACTGGCAGTTATGGAAACCTTAAAAACAATCCATCAAGATTCGCATGGGTCACGGTTATCAAGCGTCGCAGATATCAACGGGCTTAGCCATTTTTTCTTTGCCAGTAGTGGGGCAGACTTGGGTGATGTTTCGTGGTTTGCTACTCATCCTAGTTTGGCCGAGCGCATGACGGCGGTTAATAGCAGTGCTTATCACGATTTCGCGGTACAAGTCGCAAGAGACAAGCGTCTAAATCAACAAAAAATAGACACCATCTATGAGCAGCGCAGATTGGGCGGTGTGGCT
>NZ_JAKDUI010000049.1 GCF_030457785.1 Psychrobacter sp.
GTACTACGCTATGCTTTAGGTTGGCAATATATCTCTGGTTTTGCGTAAGTCCTAAAATAATAACAATAAATTTACATCATGTAATTGATGATCTTCTTGCTCCCGTTTTTGTCACTTTAATCCTAAAACAGGAGTACAACATGGTTAACCCTGGTGATCAAAAAGGTAGCCAAAAGCCTAATAACAGCAAGGAGTCAAGGCTATACCTGTCTGACTATGTCAGAGCCAGATCCAAACACCATAAACCACCTCACATGGGCACATTTGATGTCGGTATGTCAGTACCACAACGACGGCCTGACCACGAGCCAGACACGCGCATCGACAAATTTACTTTCATTATGGTGCTCGTCATCCTTGTCAGCATCGCTGCCCCTTTGATACTTTTCCCTGATCAAGGTCAAGCTTGGGTCAGTACTGCCCGTGGTTTTGTGGTTGATAACCTTGGCTTTGCTTATTTGGCTTTTGGTGTGCTGTCCATGCTGTTTTTCTTTTATGTCGTGTTTTCTGATATCGGCAAAATCAAGCTAGGAAGACCCGAAGAAACCGCCGAATTTAAAGACACCTCATGGGCCGCGATGCTGTTTTGTGGCGGTATTGGCGCCAGTATTCTATATTGGGGACTTATTGAGTGGGCTTACTATTATCAAGGTCCACCGTTTGGAATAGAAGCAGAATCAACTGAAGCAATCCGTTGGGCGACGACCTATGGAATATTTCACTGGGGACCAGTAGCATGGTCGATATATCTAGTACCAGCCGTTGCTATTGCTTATTTTTATTATGTCCGTCAGACGCCTGTACTCAAAGTCAGCCAAACCTTAATGCCTTTATTGGGTGAAAAGCTGGCCAATAGTAACTGGGCAAAAATGCTCGATGTGTTGTTTGTCTTTGGTATGGTCGGCGGTGGTGCAACGACGCTGGGCCTAGCCTCTCCACTCATCAACGAAGGCTTACACAACCTCTTTGGCTTACCACGTAACATCACAATGCAGATCGTGGTACTGCTGGTGACCACCATGATATTTGCCTATAGTGCCTATCAAGGACTCAAAGGCGGTATCCAAAAACTGTCTAATATCAACTTTTATTTGGCGATGTTCTTTTTGGCTTTTGTGTTAATCGTAGGGCCGACGGTATTTATCTTAAATACTGGGCTAGAAGCACTAGGTCGCTCGATCACAGAAATGCCACGCATGATGACCTATATCGAGCCATTCAAGGAATTCCAATCGTACGGCTTTGAAAACACCACATTCCCACAAGACTGGACCGTGTTTTACTGGGCTTGGTGGTTGGTATTTGCGCCGACTATCGGCTTATTCATCGCCAAAATCTCACGCGGAAGAACCATCCGAAATATGGTCGTCGGCTCGATGTTTTACGGGTCACTTGGCTGTGCGATGTTTATGGTCATCTTAGGCAACTATGGTTTGTATTTACAGATGACTGGTGCGGTCGACGTGGTCTCTATCTTAAACAATGAGTCACCTACCGCTGCTATTTTTGCCATCTTAAATAGTCTGCCAATGTCTTATTTGATCGTTGCTATGTTTACCTTCTTGGCTACTATCTTTACCGCCACGACTTTTGACTCGATTTCTTACATATTGGCATCAGTAGTACAGGTAGAAGTCGATGATGAGCCGCATCGTTGGAACCGTCTATTTTGGGCGTTTACCTTGTGCTTATTGCCCGCCATTCTGATGTTCTTGGGTGATCTGCAAACACTACAGACCGCGTCTATTTTCGCTGGTGCACCGCTTATTATTATTCTATCAATGATGATGCTATCGGTGATAAAAGCCGCCAACTACGATCTGGCTTATCAACCTGACTATGATATGAAAACCATTCATATCGAGGAGCTGCCTGACAACTCGCCATGGGAAGCCGGCCAAACATCAGAACCACTTGAAGGCTCAATTATGCATCAACATGAGGAATGGGAGCAGATGCGTGAGGACAACCAAGATCCTGAAGATAAAACCTAAAACAAGCTTTTGAAACTTCTCTAAAAAGGCTGGACAACATATGCTGTCCAGCCTTTTTTAGTAGTGGGCAGTGGGTGCCATACCTATGAAATCTTACCTTCTAAACCAACCCCTAGTAAGTGGGACACAGCTTATGGGGTGACTTTGCGCACAACATCCTATCTATGTATATATTGCAATTGATATTGGGCAGCCGTATTGCCTTGGTATGCAGATTTTTGATACCACTCAACTGCTTTTGTGTATGACGGCGTGACACCTCTACCCATCTCATATATGAGCCCTAAATTAAACTGAGCATAAGAATCTCCTCGCTCAGCTGCCAATGAGGTCCACCTTAAGGCTTGTTCATAAGATTGAGCAACGCCTCTGCCTTCAGAGTACATTCCTCCCAAATCAGACTGCGCATACAGATCTCCTTGCTTCGCCGCGCTCAAAAACCACTTCACCGCCTCGGTATCGGACTGGGCAACACCACGCCCCATCCTATAGAGTTTTCCTAAACCATGCTGAGCAGGTGCGTAACCTTGCTCAGCAGATTGGCGAAAGTAAGTATAGGCTTGAGCGTAGTCTTCATTGTTATAAAAAGCTTGTGCCAGCTGATAAACATAACGCTGCTCATTAGGATGTTTTGATACGGCTTGCTGACAAGCTTCAATCATCATTTGAGCATCCACACCTTCCTGTGGCGCGCTATCGTCTATCTCATCAAGCAAATTGTCATCAGACGCAACCAAACCACAGAGTTGCACTTGGGTCCATGCTCGAATTTGTGCTTGAGCAGGTAATGACGGCAAGCAAAACAACAAACCTATTACGAGTAGAGATTTTTGCATAAAAACTGCCTTTATATTTTTTACTGGTAAGTCATACCGATCACTCATGACCACTCTCCTAACGTCCTTTAAACTCAGCCTCACGTCGCTCAACCATCGCCATCACACCTTCTTTTGCATCATCGGAGTAAAATAAAGAAGGTAAATAGCTATGAATATTTGCCAATGCCGAGGCTGCACCATTACGACTAGCGTCCTGCGCTGATGACAATGTTCCTCGCACTCCCAAAGGCGCTGCTTTACAAATTTCCTGTGCCAAGGTCAATGCACGCTCATACTCTGTACCGTTTGCCACCACTTCACTGACCAAGTTCAGCCTGTCAGCCGTTTGTGCGTCAAATGCTTTGCCAGTGAGTAGATACGGCATGGCTTTTTGCCAACCAGCGGCCGCCACAAAACGTACTGTCGCCCCGCCAAACGGCATGATGCCGCGCTGGACTTCCATTTGTGCAAAGTTGCAGTTATCACTAGCAATGACCGCATCACTGTTTAACATCAACTCGATCGCCACAGTGAAACAAGTGCCCTTAACCGCTACCACTACTGGCTTAGATCGCAATTTTCCGCTGATGCCCCACGGATCAATTTGGTTATCATCAAACTCAAACACCCCTTCATTGAGCTTGTCTTGTAACTCCATCAGATCTAGTCCAGCAGTAAAATGATCGCCATGGGCAAATATCAGTGCGCAACGCAAATTATCATCGTCTTCATATCGGCCCATTGCTTCCGACAACTGCGCAATCATATGACTGTCAAAAGCATTGCGTTTATTAGGACGATTTAGACCGACAAGGCAGACATGACCTTGGGTGTTATAAGTGATGCGGTTTTGGTTTTCATTGCTATCCGTAGTCATGGTTATATCCTTTTTTTAGCTTGAGTTTGTAGAGTGTGCCTAGGGCGTGTCATTATTATCTATACGACAGTTCTACTTACCTCAATATAGACATACACCTATGGCAACGCAAGCATCGTTTTAGCAACGGCAGCTCACTCGGTAGCAGTTGACCTTATTTGCAATCAGTGCAACCATTATCCCAATTCAGATATAGCTCAGAGTAATTTATGGAATTTTGGCAGGGTTTTTTACTTATCACTAGCGTCCACCTACTCGCTGCAGCTTCTCCTGGTCCTGACTTTGTCTTGGTATCACAGCAGACGCTAACGAAAGGGCGCCGCACTGGCTTGATTTGCAGCCTAGGTATCACCTTGGGGTTAGCGGTTCATATTATCTATTCGGTTTTGGGGCTAGCAACGGTAATTGCGCATTCACAACCACTGCTCACAGCCATCAAATGGCTAGGCGGTGGCTACCTTATGTATCTTGGATGGCAAGGCATCCGAGCCCAACCGAAAAAACCAGCAGAACCAACAAAGCCAAAAACGACTGATGATAAGCTTACTAACCAAAGACCGCTTGAAGCCACCAATTCTGTTTTTTCTGTATTGCGCCGCGGATTCTTTTGTAATGTTTTTAATCCAAAAGCACCCGTCTATTTCGTCGCAATATTTACCCTAGTATTGTCACCTGATATGCCATTGTGGCAATTAGCGATTTATGGCGCATGGATGATGGTTTTACAAATGGCATGGTTTAGCACGGTCGTGATGCTACTTTCTATCGCCACTATTCATCGTCGTTTTAGGCGTGTTGAGCACTGGATAGACCGTGTATTAGGCAGCGCGATGATCGTCTTAGGGTTAAACCTTATCTTACGTAGCCGATAAAACATTTGTTACCCGTAAAATCTGCTAAACTGCAAGGTTATATCCAAACATGAAAGTCTCATACTATGACCAGTGCTTCCTCAAATCATAAACACAGAAACAGAGCTCCAGCGACCCAAAAAAAACTCGGTCAATTGCATCCACGTAATCCGCACCAAGGTCGTTATGACTTTGCTGTATTAACCCGTGCTCTGCCGGATCTCGCAAGCCATACCATTACCAACCCCAAAGGTGAGCCGACGATCAACTTCTCTGACCATCAGGCCGTGCGTGTGCTCAATCAGGCATTACTCGCTCATTATTATGGCGTCAAATTTTGGGATATTCCCGAAGGCTATTTATGCCCGCCTATCCCGGGCCGGGCCGATTACATTCACTATATCGCCGATTTACTCGCTCAGACCAGCCACGTAAATGCCGACAATACACCGCCTACTGGCAAACAGATTCATGCGTTAGATATTGGCACAGGTGCCAGTGCCATCTATCCCATTATTGGAAGTCAAAGCTATGGCTGGCGCTTTACAGCAAGCGATATTGATCCTATTTCGGTCAATACCGCAGCGTTGATTTGTGACTCAAACCCAAAACTGAAAAACTCAGTTAAAGTAAAGCTCCAGCCTGAGCCTAAATTCATCTTTAAAAACATCATTGGTCGTCAAGATTATTTTGATATCGTGGTTTGTAATCCTCCGTTTCATGCGTCTTTAGAAGAAGCAATGGAAGCCAATAGCCGTAAGCAGCATAACCTGCAACGCCATCGTGGTAAAAACGAAAGCCCTCAAATCAGTCGTCATTCAACTAAGTCAGATAATGCCGCACAAAACCTAAATTTCGGTGGTCAGCATAAAGAGCTGTGGAGTGAAGGTGGCGAGATTGCCTTCTTAACCAAGATGATAAAAGAGAGTCAGAGCTTTGCAGAGCATGTCGGTTGGTTTACTAGCCTCGTCTCAAAGTCTGAAAACGTAAAGCCTTTACAGTTATTATTAAAGCAGCTCGATGTCGCGCAAATGCGTATCATTGAGATGAGCCAAGGTCAAAAGAATACCCGTGTATTGGCTTGGCGGTTTGATACTGATGAAGCGTAGTCTCTGATTATGTCATTCTCATCTCATTGACTACTTTATCAACTTAGGTTTCACATGAAACATAAAGAAAGCGCCACTTGAGAATATCAAGCGGCGCTTTTTGATGAATACTTTGAAAATAGACAGCTGTGATGGACAGAGTAATCAGCCGAAAAACATAACCTTCATACCAATAGTTATCAGTACCACCCCACCCAGTGCTTCTGCCTTATCCTCTAACCATGTGCCAGAGTACCAGCCCAAATACACACCGAACAAACCGAATACGGCAGTTACAACAGCGATAATCAAACAAGCTAACCACGCATTTAGCGCTAATAGATTGAGGGTAAATCCTGCCGCCATCGCATCGATACTGGTGGCGATAGCAAGTGTAAATAGTGTTTTATGATTGATATAGCCGTCAAGGTTATTGCTAACTATCGCTGAGTCACTGCTCTCTCGAGAAGCACAACCCCTTGCCCCAACCCCATCATCAGATCTCTCTTCCCCATCATCTCCAGAAAAGACCTCGTAGAGCATTTTTCCACCGAGAACGATTAGAATAATACCACCGATCAAGGGCGCTGCAGCAGCCAACCAACCTAAGAGCGCTGCGCCTAATAAATACCCTATCAATGGCATCAGACCTTGAGCAATCCCAAAATATAAAGCAGCATAAATAGCCAAACGCAGTACATAGCTATATTTCTGACTTTGAGACTTGGCACCTAGCCCTATCGCAACCGCAAAAGCATCCATTGCTAGTGCAATGGCCAGTAGTACAACCTCAATCATCTTGTTATCCAACGGCTTAGTGAGACTTTTGCAAGGTTTCACGTGAAACAAAAAAGCCACCTTGCTAGCAAGATGACTTTATATCAATATTTTCTATATGTACAATTTTTAGCGACCCAGAGTCTAAATATCTAAGTTTGAAACCGTCAACGCATTGTCTTCAATAAACTCACGGCGTGGCTCTACGTGATCACCCATGAGACAAGTAAACATGTGGTCTGCGGCGATAGCATCTTCAATCGTCACACGGAGCATACGACGGTTTTCAGGATCCATTGTCGTATCCCAAAGCTGATCGGCATTCATCTCTCCCAGTCCTTTGTAGCGCTGGACGGCCAGACCACGGCGTGCATCAAGCATCATTTGCTGCCAGAGATAATCAAAATCGCGGATAGGAATGTCTTTAACCGTCCCTGTAGAAGCCTCACGGCGGATATAAGCATCTTCTTCGAGCAATATATTCCACTCAGCTGACAATCTCAGCAACTTGCTGTATTCACTCGAGTTAATAAAGCCTGAATCAAGTAAATAGTGATGTGCTAATTGATGCACATAAACCGTGACACGGGGTAGCCACTGTGCTTTGGTAGATAGTGCTTCATTTCCAGAAGTCTCACTCTCCTCTTCTGCAGTCTCAACAGTAGCATTCATACCCAATAAATCTGCAGCGGCAGCATCGGTGTTTTCCTGCTGTGGTGCATGGATATTGATCAGCTCAATCTCAGGGTTTAAGTCACTACCAAAACGACTAAGCTGGGTTTGCAGCTGATCTTTCCATGTTTGCATAGCGGACTTATCATAAGTCATGTCAGTGCTTAATTTTGGCGTATGCGTTAAAGCATCCAAAATCATTGCTGGAAAACGAATCTGCAGACGCGCTTTTACTAACTGTGTTTGGTTGTAATCATTCAACAGTGTCTCTAACGCCTGACCTGTGATAGCAGGTGCGTCGGCACTGATGTGTAGTTTGGTATTATCAATCGTTGATGACAACAAGTAAGCTTTTAAAGCTTCGTCATCTTTTAAATACAACTCCTGACGACCTTTTTTAACTTTATATAGCGGTGGCTGCGCGATATAGATGTAGCCCTGCTCTATCAACTCTGGTGTTTGACGGAAAAAGAACGTCAACAACAGTGTACGGATATGCGAGCCATCAACATCGGCATCGGTCATGATGATGATTTTATGATAGCGTACTTTATCAGGATTATATTCATCAGGACCGATACCGCACCCGAGCGCGGTGATCAAATTACCCACTTCCGCAGATGATAGCATCTTGTCGAAACGAGCACGCTCGACATTCAAAATCTTGCCTTTAAGTGGCAAGATGGCTTGAGTCTTACGACTGCGACCTTGTTTAGCTGAGCCACCTGCAGAGTCACCCTCCACGATATACAGCTCTGATAACGATGGATCTTTTTCTTGGCAGTCTGCCAACTTACCAGGCAGGCCTGCGATGTCCAAAGTAGTCTTACGTCGTGTCATCTCACGTGCTTTACGTGCTGCATCACGAGCTCGTGCCGCATCGATGATTTTATTAGCAATACCTTTGGCCGCGCTCGGGTTTTCTAGCAAGTAATCATTAAACTTATCATGCATTGCTGACTCAACAGCAGACTTTACTTCACTCGATACCAGCTTCTCTTTCGTCTGACTTGAGAACTTTGGATCAGGTACTTTTACGGATACAATTGCACTCAGACCTTCGCGTGCGTCATCACCACTGACCGAGATTTTTTCTTTCTTAAACAGATTTTCACGATCCATATAGCTGTTCAGGCCACGGGTCAATGCTGAGCGAAAACCCGATAAATGTGTACCACCATCACGCTGTGGAATATTATTGGTAAAGCACAATACCTTCTCATTATAGGTATCTGTCCACTGTAGTGCGACTTCGACAGCGATGCCATCGTCCTGCTCACTGGTAAAATGGAACACTTCATTGATACCATCTTTGCCCGCATTGATATAGCTGACAAATTCTGACAATCCGCCTTTGTGCTCAAACTCATGACGTTTATCGATACGTTCATCCGTCAAGACGATACGCACACCAGAATTAAGAAATGACAGCTCACGTAAGCGTTTGGCTAAGATATCGTAATCAAAGATAGTACCTGTAAACACCTCACCGCTCGGATAAAAGCGGATTTGCGTTCCTGTTTTATCCGTCGCTTCCATCTGTTCTATATCAGCATCAGGGACACCATTGGTATAAGTCTGATGATAGTGATGGCCTTCACGCCAAATGTTCATCTCCAGCTTTTTCGATAAAGCGTTCACCACCGAAACACCCACACCATGTAGGCCGCCTGAGACTTTATAACTGTTATCGTCAAACTTACCGCCTGCATGCAGCACCGTCATGATCACCTGAGCAGCAGACACGCCTTCTTCTGGATGAATATCAACTGGAACGCCACGACCATTATCCATCACGCTGACAGATTCATCTTCATGAATAATAATATCGATTTGATCGCAATGACCTGCCAATGCTTCATCAATTGAGTTATCCACTACCTCAAAGACCATATGATGTAGACCGGTACCATCATCAGTATCGCCAATATACATACCTGGGCGTACGCGCACTGCCTCTAACCCGCGTAAGACACGGATGTCTTTAGAGCTATAATCAGAAGGTAAGTCTTCAGGAGTCACCGCTGACGCAGCCATCTCGGCAACGCTGTCTGCTGCCAACTGCTCGTGGTCGTTAGGTAATGAATCAGTCATGTGCACTCCTTAATCTAGCTATTATCAGCCTTTTGTCGGCCTTTTATCATTGACGCACCACTATGATGACGCCTTATGACCTTATTTTAGATCTAACTTTTAGAGTTAAAACCCGTAACGCAACTTGTCAATTAAACACTCTCAGCAAACGCTTTGTGAAAGACCGTATAGCCATGTAGATAGACTAAAATAGCGCTTAGAGGCATCGCATGAGTTGTTCCATTGTTTGTTCATAGCACCGTTAAATACCATCAACACTCACATTATGAAAAAAAACCATAGTTATCAACAACTTAAAATAAAACAAATGTTAGATTTATCTGCGAAATTCTGTGAGTTTTTTTGCTAAAAACAGGGCGGAAACGATGGATTATTTTAGCACTTTTTTGGCTCTAAGTCACTGTTTAGCGACCGTTTTATTGCTTCTCAAGCATCAGCGCGAAACATCTGGATCAGACTAGAAACAACAGTGAATTAAAGATATTTACGAGGAAGGAAACAGGACGCAAAGGAGGAAGTAAAGGCATCATCGATCAGAGATTATTTGACCTTGTTTCACATGAAACACTGTAGAGTCTGACCATAATTTTTTGACTAACGGTACAATCTCATCGGTCAAGCTGGTCATAAACACCTGACAAGGCAGCTGCGCCAAACTAGATAATAAAATCTCTATCGCCCTACCGTCCAACTCTGCCGTAATATCATCTAGCAACACCACTGGCGTGGCTTCGGAGCCCATACCATTTCTAGGGAAGTCGGTGTGCTGCCCCGTTCTCAAAAGTAATGGCAGCTGTGATAAGCGCAAAGCCGTGATTAGTAGCTTTTTTTCTCCACGAGACAATACATTAGCGGCCTGCTCTTTTAAAACAGGCAGTTTACTACTGGCATCCGTGTGAAGCACCGAAGGAGTATTATCATGACCTTTATCGATCGAATCATTAGAATGCCAATGTACATGAATGTCAGCTCGGTGGTTACCAATACGAGTGTACCCTAACTGTAAATCCTGCTCCAACCGTTCATTCAACTGTACGTCCAACGCCACACTGGTATCGTAACCAGCATTATAGCTTAAGCTCAATTGCGCAGCATAATCAGGCAATAGCTGAGCCACACTATCAGAAAAATAAGGCTGCCATTCGGTAAATATCTGCTCTCGATAGTGGTGAATTAGCGCCGCATGACTTCCCAACCCTTTATCCCATGCTTTTATCTCATTGAGCTGAACTTGGGTTAAACGGCGGGTACTTTTTAGCAAACTATTGCGCTGTTTTAACAGCCGTTGGTAGGCAACCCATTGAGAGTGAAAGCCCTGTTTCATGTGAAACACCAACCAGTCTAGTAGTTGACGACGGCTCGCACTGCCTTGCTCCAACATATCCATCGTTGATGGATCTATTAGTAGTGTTGGCAGTTGCTCTGTTAGGATGCTTTGGTTATATACTGTGGTTTGATTAAGGCGCAAAAGCGTTGTTGCATCGGTTTGCTTCTGGATAGCTAAGGCGTTACTATCATTGATCTTAGCATGGACAACGGCGGATTTTTTATGGTGCTGAATATAACGCTTAGGCTGATGATGACGGAAACTTTTGCCTCTTGATAGTAAAAAAATTGCTTCGAGTAATGAGGTCTTGCCACTGCCGTTTTCGCCTATTATGACATTACAAGCAGTTGACTGCAGATTAACTTGCGTTAAATTTCGTAGGTTAGATATCTGTAGACGTTCAATCATAATAACCGGGACCGTCCGTCAAAATCGCTGTAAAAATACAGGCAAAAGTTCATCAAAATAGATTGAATGAGGTCCAAACTCTGCCCGTATTTGAAAAATGTATAACGCTAAAACAAGGCGATCGAACCCGAAAAAAAGCAGATGCTCGGACGATACTTAGCAAAAGTCGGGCTGCTTTTAACCCACTTGACAGATATCTCTCAGATAAGGAGCTGAGATTATATACGCATTGGCATAATCACATACTTGTGAAACTCATCGTTGAGCTGGTTAACCAATACAGAGGCATTAGACTGACTCATATGCATTTGCAAATCACCTTGTATAACACCCAACACATCTTGCAAATAAGCAGCATTGAATGACAACTCCATCGGCTCACCTTGATACTTAGCCTGTATCATCTCTACCGCTTCATCTTGTTCAGCGTTGTTAGCGCGTACTTCCACCATACCGTCACTGGCAAAATTGAAGACCACTCCGCGAGATTTTTCATTACTCAAAATCGCAACACGGCGTAGCACGTCAGCCATTTTCTCTTGGTTAAACAAAGCTAACTTATCGGTATTACTTGGCATAACACGACGATAGTCAGGGAACTTCCCATCGATCAGGCGCGCTGTAAAAGTCACCATCAAGTTATCACTCACCTGCCCTGCACTATCCACATCACCAAATGGCAAGCTTACTTGTAAGAACTCACGACCGAAGCTGAGAGTGACTGGATTGTCTTGATCACCAAGCATTTTACCAAGCTCTGATGCTAAACGCTCAAGTTCAATGACCGCTTTGCGTGGCAAAATAGCCTGCATGTTGAGGTGTTCACTGACATCAATCACACTGCGAGCTAAAGCCAAACGGTGGCCATCGGTGGCCACTGTCGTCAACTGCTGCTGTGACACATCGAAAAGCATGCCAGTTAGGTAATAACGCACATCTTGAATGGCCATTGCAAACTGGGTTTTATGGATTAAGTCTGTAAGACGGCTACGGCTAACGTTCAGAGGTGTGATGTTTTCGGGGTTACCCAAACTTGGATAGTCTTCGCCAGGCAGCGTACCTAAGGTGAAGCGGCTTTTGCCACTTGTCAGCAAGCAGCGTTCGCTTTCTTGAGTGGTTAAGTTGATTTGCGCTTGTGCCGGCAATGACTTGCAGATATCTTTTAGTTTTATTGCAGGTAAAGTAGTCACCCCTGCTTCAACACAAGCACCCGCAGGCAATTTCAACGTCGAAGTCAGCTCTACCTCTAAGTCAGAAGCCGTCAGAATAAGCTCTGATTCGGAGAGATGCAGCTTGATATTGCCCAAAATGACCATATTGTGGCGTTTATCAGCAGCTTTGGCGATCAAATTAATGGCTTTTAGTAACGACTCTCGATTAATCGATAATTGCATGCTTAGTTACTCTTATTTGTTGGTTGCTCTTATTTGGACAGTTTCTGTATAAACCAAACTTTGTATAAATGAGAATTTTTATAAATGGAAAATAGTAGCTCAATAGTACCCTGTCTACTAAATAGAATCCATTGGCTGTATGTGCTGATATTGTCAGTATTATAAACCATATCAAATGACTAAAACATAGTGAGAACGAGGTCTACTAACCTGCTTGTAACATCAGCGCCAACGTCTTGTAATCCTTATCAAAGGTAGGATCCGCTGCGCGCAGCTCATTCACCTTATCACAGGCATGCATCACCGTCGTGTGGTCACGACCACCAAATGACTGACCAATCTCAGGAAAACTATCACCTGTTAGCTCACGGGATAGCGACATGGCTATTTGGCGAGGCCTAGCGATACTTCGTGTCCGCTTACGCCCCATGATGTCTTTTACGCTGACATCATAGTACTCAGCCACTATCTTACGGATATTATCCATGTTCACTGCTTGCACACGCATCGCAACGATGTCTTTCAGTGCATATTGCACCATTTCAAGAGTGATTTGTGCACCCGTCAAATTGGCGTTTGCAATAACCTGATTTAACGCACCCTCTAAACGTCTGACATTCGAAACTACATTTTGCGCGATAAATAGCGCACACTCTTTTGGCAATGTAACACCGTATAAGCTCGCTTTCTTTTGTAGGATTTGCACACGTGTGTCGATCTCAGGTGGATCGATCGCCACCGTCAGCCCCCATGAAAACCGCGATCGAAAACGCTCATCAAACTCAGTCATCTGAGACGGATGACGATCAGAGGCTAAAATTAACTGTTTGTCGCCACTGGTAAAATCAGCAAATAACGTCAAAAACTCATTACTACTTTTAGTTTTTCCTGCTAATACATGA
>NZ_JAKDUI010000050.1 GCF_030457785.1 Psychrobacter sp.
GAACAATAGAATAATTTTAATTAAATCAATTACTTAAATATATAGTTAGACTTCCTCCTTCACCGCCAATCTTATACCCGTCCTCAAAACTATCCTATTTTCCTAGCTTGTCCTCAACACTCCTATTCTCTTTAACTATTTAATAGCAAGACTTTCCGTCTATATGTATTACTACTGCTGACCGAAACATTCCTGACTCCTCTCTCATACATAGCAAATTTCCTGCTAGTGAATAGACAAAGTAGCTGTAAGTCTTATTTATCAAACTCGGTGTACTCAGCAACCATAAGCACACTATTCTTATAAAAAAAGGTTGAATGTAGCGCTCGTTGTCTCTACTCTTAAAACCACTCCCTGTCCTCTAATATAGTCTTTACCTGCACAAGCACCTCTTATCTATGTTAAAAGCCTTGCTTACTACTACTCGTGTTATTTTAACTGCTGTTGGGCTCATTGTTGTCATTGACTGCATCATTTTAATGGCGGTAGGTAAGATTAATTTTGGTTCAGTCGTGCCTTTTTTAGTGGGCATTATCTTTATTGCTCATGGAATATTTTGGCATGCCATTCGTCAGTTTTCTAGCCAACATCTTTGGCTAAATCGCCTCTGGTATGCATTATGGGCCATATTTGTGCTTTGGCTCATCAGCTTTGTCGTATTTGTCTACGCTTTACAACAGCAAATTAAGAACAGCCAACAGCCTGCACCCACGGTCGCAGCCATCATTGTGCTAGGCTCAGGCACAGTTGCAGGCAAACCCACCCCGACACTCGCCAGTCGCTTAGATACTGCCGTCCCACTTATTAAATCACAGCCAGATGCATTGGTCATTACCAGTGGTGGCGTTGGTTTTCAGCGCACACGCAGCGAGGCTGATATCATGGCAACGTACTTGCACGAGACGCATGACATCCAATTTGAGCGCGTTTTGCAAGAAGGCAAGAGTACCAGTACAGAGGAAAACCTAGCCCATAGCCAAGAAATAATAGAGGCAAAAGGACTTTCTATAACCCGTCCTATCGCGATCGTCACCAGTGATTTTCATACCATTCGTGCCGCCAGTATTGCGAGACATCAAGGTTATCAGCAGCCCATTCCTGTCGCTAGCTCTACCCCTTTATCCATTCGCTACAATGCATGGTTCCGTGAGTATTTTGCCTTTGTGAGTGGCTGGTTATTAGGAGAGTACTAAACAACGCGCTATTTATCGACGGTTTTCTGTAGGACATAGACCACAAATTTGGCTTGTGTCTGAAAAGGTGCTTCTTCACTACGGACCAATAATGCTTGGCGCTTCTCTGCTCGAGCACGATACGCATAGGGCGTCATGGTCATCAAATCAGCCAAATCTATCGCGGGTAATGTCAGATCTGTACTGACAGTATGAGAGTCAATCAGGGTGAAGTGAGGCGCTAATTCTTGTAAAAACTTATCCGAATCATGCTCTCTGACACTATCAAATAAGGCTGCACGCATCGTCGCAAGGTGTTCGACGTCAGGCTTGGCAATGAGAAGATAACCATCATCCATCAATACGTTAGCGAACGCTTCCGGCAATATTGGACTAAAAATACTGCTAACACCTGTCATGCTATGGGCGCGTAATGGCAGGTGAGCCGCACTCGTCACCAGTGGATAGACGATTGTCTTTTGAGTAGTGTCGTCTTTGTGATGCTGATACCACAGCTGTTCTGCTGCTTTGCTGACCTTCGCGAGCGCAGATACTGCAGGCTTGCTAATGTCCGCAGCTATAAGCGTATCTATCACACCAGAATCATCACTAGCGCCTATCTCCGCCATTCCTTGGGTGTAATAGCCCTCACCACAACCGATATCTAGCCAGTTAACGGTCAATCTTTTTTGCTCAGATATTGGCGCCACTATCTGCCTGTTTTTTACCAACAGTTGCATCATTTGCTGCTTAATTAAATCTCGTAAAGGCTGATAATAGCCTGCATTCAAGAACCGCTTGCGAGCATCGATAGATGCCTGACTATCACCAGGCGCTTTGGACTTTTTTTGCTGTACTGGCAGCAGATTGACATAACCTTGGCGAGCCACATCAAATGGATGATTGATTCGCTTTGGGTTTAAACTACCATCACAACGCCATGTATCGGCTGCCGGCAGAAGAGGAGATTGACAAAGGGGGCAAGTAAATAAGGACACTGGTTTCTCAAAATCATGCAAATATGGCTGATATTTTAGCAAAGTTCAGGGTTGCTCAGTGATAAACAGTGGCAAACAGTGATAAAAGACCGATAAAAACGAAAATCAGTCGCCATAAATCAAACCCAAAAAAGCCATCTCTACGAATGTGAGGTGGCTTTTTTATTCATACATATAAGAGTCATACGACTGCGATAGAGTTTACAACTTAACGTAGTTTCAGCGTCATCAAACCAAGGATCACAAGGATAATGGCAATGATCCAAAACCGTGCCACCACTTGCGTTTCTTTCCAACCAATTTCTTCAAAATGATGGTGTAACGGCGCCATACGAAAGACACGTTTTTTGCGCAGCTTATAGGAGCCAACTTGTAGCATTACGGATAACGCTTCGGCGACGAACAAACCACCCATGATGGCAAATGCAATCTCTTGACGAGTCATCACCGCAATCGTACCGAGCATCGCGCCCAAAGCAAGTGCACCCACATCACCCATAAACACCTGTGCTGGATGAGCGTTGAACCACAGAAAACCAAGACCAGCCCCAATCATCGACCCACAAACAATGATGACTTCGGAGTTATACGGAATATAAGGCACATGCAAATAATCAGCGAAACGCACGTCACCTGACACATAAGCCATCGCACCCAAACCTGCCGCTACTAGGACCACTGGTAAAATAGCCAAACCATCCAAACCATCCGTTAAATTAACAGCATTAGAAGCACCATTAATCACAAAGTAAGTAAAGATGATGAAGCCGATCCCAAAGGGTATCGCAGAAAACGGGATAATCCAGTTTTTAAAGACAGGTAACAATAAATCCTGCATATGACGTGTGGTGGCGATATCGGGTTGCAGCGTGGCGATATAGTATAACGACACCCCAACGAACAGCGCGCCCATCGATAACCAAAAGTACTTTTTGCGGGCGATCAATCCTTTGGGGTTTTTATATTTAATCTTCAGCCAGTCATCTGCCCAGCCCACGGCTCCAAAGACAATCATGACAACAAGCAAGATCCAAACATAAGGATTGTCCAGACGCGCCCAAAGTAAAGTCGAGACGCCTATCGCACTCAAAATCAGCACCCCACCCATGGTCGGTGTACCGGTTTTTGCCAAATGCGACTGCGGACCGTCATTACGAATGGCCTGACCATACTTTAGTGCACGCAAATGCCTAATCACACGCCCACCAAAAAACATACTGAACGTCAGTGCCGTGACAACGGCAAGTAGCGCTCGAAGCGTCAACGAAGAAACCGCCGAAAACGGTGTGTAATACTGGCCAAGCCAGCTAAATAACCAAACTAACACCGCCTACTCCTCGACTAGCGCATGGATAAGTGTTTCCATTTTCATGGAACGTGATCCTTTAAACAACACAGTACAAGGTTTCGCTTGTTGCTCTTGCAAAAATGGCTGTAAATATTGTAGTAAACTGTCTTTATCAGAGAAAGCATGCGCACTGATATCAGAAATCTCTTGCGCACCTGCCACAGTATAAGGGGCATATTCACCAACACACAGCAGGACATGAACACCAGTCGTCGCAATGGTACGACCCAAACCTTGATGCTCACTGACTGAGGCTTCGCCCAACTCCGCAATATCGCCCAATACCATCACTTGCGTACCTGTTTGCGCAGCCAATACTTTTGCTGCCGCTCGTACCGAATGCGGATTGGCATTATAAGTGTCATCGATAAGGCGGTGCATACCCAATATTTGACTATTTAAACGACCTTTTGCGGGGCGTGCATTTTCTAGACCGACCACGATGTCACTAACCTCAATATCAAGCGCATGCGCACAAGCAGCCGCTGCCAAAGCGTTATTGACATTGTGTTCACCAGCCAATGGTAAATTGATACTATGGACTTCTCTACCAATGTGTAACTCAAACTCACTGCGCTCTGGCTCTACATCTAAGTGACTGGCCGTAACGTCTGTGTTGCCAAAGCCAATCACACGTGAGGTGTGCTTCTCAGCGATACGGCGCAGTTGATTGGCGAAGTCATCTTTATCTGGAACGATGGCAAACTGCGCGTCCGTCAAGGTATGATAAATTTCAGCTTTGGTTTGGCAAATACCTTCACGACTACCAAACTCACCCAAGTGAGCAGTACCAATGTTTAGGATACAAGCCACGTCAGGACGGACAATCTCGGTGGTGTAAGCAATCTCACCAATATGATTGGCACCCAACTCAAGTACGGCATAGCGATGATGATCGGACAGCTCAAGCAACATCATGGGTACACCCAAATCATTGTTTAGGTTACCACGGGTAATAAGTGTTGGTGCCAATCGACCAAAAATACTGCCTAGCATTTCTTTGCAAGTGGTCTTGCCACTAGAACCAGTAATCGCAATCACGGTCAAATCTCGATGCTGCTGACGACGGTAGGCCGCCAACTGCCCGAATGCAAGACGAGTGTCACTCACGACCAATTGCGGAATGCTCGTAGAGATCGGGCGAGACACGATAGCCGCAACCGCTCCCTGCGAGGCTGCGATATTGATATAGTCGTGACCATCAAAATTTTCACCACTTAACGCCAAAAATATGTCACCAGTGCTTATCGTACGGGTATCGGTGGCGATACGATTGCTGGTTACAGCATTGTTGACCAGCTCTGTCTGTCCTGCGCTTACCTGCTCTGCTGATAGCTGCCAATGACCGTCAACTGGGGCCGTCGCGGCAAGTAGATTGTTTACTTGCCATACATAAAGCCCTTGCGACTGGATGGTATTGTCTGTGTCGGCTGTCATAGTGATTACCTTATATTATGACTACTTATTTTTTATAGTTGATAATGGCTACTTAATTACAGAAGTCATGGCAGTACAAGCCTTTGACCTATACCCGTCCTGCTTGCTCTAATGCTTGTTGCAGCACCACACTGTCATCAAAATCGTAACGAACATTATTTATTTCTTGATATGTCTCGTGACCTTTACCAGCGATGACCACGATGTCATCAGGTTCTGCCTGATTGACCGCATATTCAATCGCTGCCTGTCTCTCAGGATCGATGTGTGTGCGTGCATACTGCTCAGCACTCATCCCAACCTGCATATCTTGCAGGATAGCCTCGGGGTCTTCTGTGCGTGGATTATCTGCCGTTAAGATAACTTTATCCGCACCTGCCAGTCCTGCTTGTGCCATTAGTGGGCGTTTACCCGCATCACGATCACCACCGCAACCAAACACCGCCCATAGTTTGCCTTCACAGTGGGTTTTTAGGCTGGCGAGCACTTGGCTCAGCGCATCTGGCGTATGTGCATAATCCACAATAAAACAACCATTCGCAGATGGTACACGCTGCATACGCCCAACGGCACCTATCAGCTTCGGGACTGCATCAGCAATTTTCTCACGACTCACTCCCAAGGCCACCACTGCCGCTATAGCAGCCAATAAATTGGCGACATTGAAGCGCCCAAGTAGTGGACTGATAATATGCATTACATCAGAATCCGTACCGTCAGGCTGCCTTTCACAAGCTTCAACCTCAGCTGGCTCACCCCCAGCCTCAGTACTAGAAAAACTGGTACGCAAACCAATTTTTACGCCCTCTAAACTGGGCGTAATATCTGCCGCGACAAAAGTAGCAGGTTTCGACGCATCCAAGCTGTAAGTCCACACGACTAAATCACTGGCATGAGCCGTGTCTAACATGACCTGAGCGTGCTCATCATCAATGTTTATCACGGCATGGGTCAACGCTGGAAAGTAGGCCTTATCAAACAATCTGGCTTTTGCTGCAGCGTACTCTGCCATATCCGCGTGGTAGTCTAAATGATCGCGACTTAAGTTGGTATATATTGCTACAGATACTGGCATACCCTGCAAACGCTGCTGATCCAGACCGTGCGAGCTGGCCTCCAGTGCCAATAACTCCGCATTTTCTGTCCCCATTTGATGTAAAAACTGCTGGACAGCTAAGGCATCACCTGTGGTGTGGCTCGCCTGTACTAACGCACCAAGCCGTCCATTGCCCGCTGTGCCCATCACCGCACTGCTCATGCCAGTCAGCTGCGTCAGCTGAGCGACCAATTGACTGATTGTGGTTTTACCATTGGTGCCGGTCACTGCCGCGACCTTTGGTAACGTCACAGGATGTTGATACTGCAGATGTGCCTGAATGAGACTGCCTAAGGTGTCACGAATATGAGGGACGTATAAGACGGGGCAAGACAAGGCGTCGAGTTGCTGTTGAGCAGCGGAGGCACTAACGGCCCTCGGCGACGCGTCATCGGTACTGAGCAAGTCGGTACTAAGCAAAGTGACAGGGTCAATTTCGGAAAGGATAAAAGCAGCGTCTTTGGCAGCCTGTAACAGATAGTCACGGCTTTTTTGATAGTTGGGTGTATGACTGTTTAATAACACGAACACATCGCCTGACGCGACCTGACGGCTATCCAAGCGAAATTCTTGAAATGGAATCTCCGCGACCGAACCTTTCTGAGTCCTTGCATCTATCATCGCTGCTAATTGCCGCTTTAGCAGGCGGCTATTGCTATCATTGGCATCCATTAGCTGCTGCAGGGTGACAGTAGCACTGTTGGGCGATGATAAAGACTGATTCATGGCAAATCCTAAACGGTTAAAACTAGACGGTAAAAGCAAGTCGACTACTCACGAGCTGAACGATCAATGACTATAATCATTATGGTTCTTCGGTTTTCAGCGGCTTATCTAACGGCACATTGTACAAACGTAGCGCTTCTTTCATGACATTATGAAAGACGGGTGCAACTGTTAGACCGGCGTAAATCTGAGAGCGCGGATCTTCGATGAGCATCACACCCACCAATCTTGGGTTGGAAGCAGGTGCCATCCCAGCAAAAACGTTACGATACTGATCGGTGTAATAACCACCGTCAGGATTAATACGGCGTGATGTACCTGTTTTACCAGCGACCCGATAGCCATCAATGGCCGCTGCTTTGGCAGTACCGCCTTGTTCTGTGACGCTTTCCATCATCTGGACGATAGCCATTGCTTGCTCATGTTCCATGATACGCTTGCTGGGCTTTGGTTCGTCATCCCTGTTCAGTGTCAGTGGGTGCATGACCCCACCTGCCGCCAACGCAGAATACGCCTGCGCTACCTGAGCCAGTGTCACTTGCAGACCATAACCATAACTGACCGTCGCACGTCGGGCTGTTTCTTTTTCTTTCGGTGTCACGACCAGACCGCTGCCCTCACCTGGAAAATCCAACGGAGTTTTTGCACCAAAGCCAAATTGCTTTTGCATATTAGTGATGGCATCAGGTGGCAAGGACAAGGCGATCTTGGTCGAAGCTACGTTACTAGACTTCTGCAACAACGTGGAGAGATTAATCATACCCAGATTGTTATGATCTCGAATCGTATAGCCCCGAACACGAATGGAACCAGGGTTGGTATCGATTAATGACGTCGCTGTATATTTGCCTGAATCCAAAGCAGTCGCAACGGTAAATGGCTTCATTACCGAACCAGGCTCAAAAACATCAAGAAGCGCTCTGTTTCGTTGGTTTTCGCCTGTCATCTCATTTAGATTGTTTGAGTTAAACGACGGCCATGTCGATAATGCCAATACCTCACCGGTCTGTACATCGACCACCATGCCTGTTGACCAGCGTGCTTGTTGCCGACGACCTGCTTTTTCTAGCTCTTTATAGAGCAAGTATTGTAAGCGCGAGTCAATGGTCAACGCCAGATCCTCACCGGGGACTTCTGGTTCAACTTGCTTGATTTCTTTTAGGCTGTTTTGTCTGGCATCTTTTAACACCAAGACCTTGCCATCGTCACCAGCCAACTCTTTTTCAAACTGACGTTCGATACCAGCACGCCCTTCGTAGCCGCCATCAGGATCGTTGGCATTTTGCCCCATAAAACCAAGTAATTGCGAATTAGGTTGGGGCTGCGGATAATAACGCTGAAAGAAGTTTCTTTCGTAGACGCCAGGGAAATCAAGTGCGCTCACGCTTTGGGCAATTTCAGGGGTGACTTTGTTTAACAATGGCAGATAATGCGAGCCTGCACCAGACGGCAGAGCGGCTTTGACAGCTTCTTCATCAGTCACATCGAGGCTATCATCGATAGCGGTGACTCTTTCTAACTCAGCGACAGAGATATTGGCCGCCGCAGCAAGCCTTGTCAAATCCATATTATCTAAACGCGTTTGCATGCGTTCAATTAATTGTGGACTGTCTGGGTTGGTCAAAATAATACGGTTTAGCTCATAATACTCACGAGCATAATCATGCGGGCTGAAAGACACTGTGGCGAGCGGCGCGCTAACAGCCAACGGCAAATCGTTGCGGTCAGTGATCATCCCACGATAGGACTTTTGAGTACGCACGCTCGTGATGAGCTCATCACCTTTATCTTGATAAAACTGGGCATTGACTATCTGAATATAGTAAGCACGACCTATCAATACGAGAAAAAGAGCAAGCGCCACGCCCCAAACCAAGACAAACCGGGATTTATCTTGCTCTAATCCTCCACGAAATGAAGCGCCAGATGCTTTATTCAAAAAGCCAGATTTTCGATTTTTAACACTGGTATATGCACCTTTACTATCACCCTTTTTTAGGCGACCAAACAGCTTGGCTTTGCGCTTATTCGATGACCTGCTCTCGCCCTTACCAGACTTGGATGTGCTGGGGCGACGTAAAGGTTTGGTTACCTTTCCGCTCGCAGGTTTTTTGCTGGAGCTTTTACTGGTGTTCTTACCGCTCGATTTGGGCTTCTTATCACTCATCACCTTGCTCCACTACATCTAAATCATTGGCTGCGACTACAGCATCTGAATCTTCTGTATCATCTGACACAGCTGGCACTAAGGCCGTGGGTGCACCTGGCTGAATAATCAGTTTGTCTTTTAACGTCGGTGAATACATACCAAGCTCAGCCACTGCACGGCTGGCAATTTGCGGGGTGGCACTAAAGGTTTGCTGTTCAACGAGTAAACGTTGGTGCTCGATTTGTAGATTTCGTTCTTGTTGTTTCATATCTTGCAGGGTTTTGTAGTCCAGATGGTACTGCTGAACGCCCTCGGCTGTCTTGATACCGCTCCATACGATTGCAGCGGCTATTAGCAATAGCAAACCCACGTAGAGGTAAATTACATTAAAACGGCTCACGAGTCGCTCGCCAGCACCAGTGTTATAAGGTGTAGCAGTGCGACGGTCTGTAGGTTTGTCAGATATTGCCATGACGATCTCAAAAAACTTCAAATATAAAGGCTTGAAGCACTTAAGGTGTAAGTGCTTCAAGCATAATAGTTTTAAACAATGGCTTTAAACGCAATGGTTTTAAGCCTTCAAGCAGTGTGGAGATGTTCAATATAACATTCACCGATAGCTTCAGTGTTAGTGATTGGTGATTAATGCAGCCATCCACCATTAGCAGCAAAAAAGCAAAGCACCATCAAACGTGCAAGCATGGCACAAACAAAAAATCAGCTGCTGAGCCTAGCAGATAATATTTACAGGTTTTTAACAGCAACGTAGCCATTAGCACAGTACAGCATTATTCAGACATAGAGCAGCAGCCACATACATGATCTAGCAAAAATTCTACTTAAGCCCTATTCCTCAGTAGCAGGCACATACGCGACGTCGGTACGGGTCGCCATACGTAGCCACGCACTGCGCGCGCGTGGGTTACAACTCACCTCTGTCTTGCTAGGGCCGACACGTTTGGGCTTACCAAAGTAGCGCGGACGCTGGGGTGGCATCGGCAGGTTCTCGTCTTCAGGATGTTGACCTTTACTATGTCGTTGTAAAAACTGCTTAATACGTCGATCTTCCAGTGAATGAAAGCTAATCACTGCCAGCTGACCGCCCGGTTTTAGCATCGGTATACTTTGTGCTAAAAAGGCATCGACATCACCCAGCTCATTATTAATAAAAATCCGCATCGCCTGAAAGCTCTGGGTCGCTGGGTGCTTGCCTCGTTGCCAGTTCGGATGGGCCACTTTAATCACTTCTGCTAATTCAAGCGTGGATTCATAGCTCTCCATTTGCTTGATGGCTCGGGCAATTCGGCGACTGTGGCGCTCTTCACCGAATTCATAGAGCACATTGGCCAAGGTTTCATCGTCCACTTTGCTCAACCATTCGGCAACCGACTGCCCACGACTGGTATCCATGCGCATATCCACCGCGCCATCACGCATAAAACTAAAGCCACGACTGCCATCATCAATCTGTGGTGATGAAATACCCAAGTCTGCCATCAAACCGTCAACCTGTGTGATACCTAAAGCATCGAGGCTGTCAGTCAAGGTTGCAAAGCTTTCATGAACCACGTGCACACGGCTGTCTGCAGCAGCCAACTCACGTGCAACGGCAATGGCGGTCGGGTCTTTATCAAACACGATTAACTTGGCATCAGCCGCCAGCTGGCTCAATAAGAGCTGGCTATGACCACCACGGCCAAAAGTCGCATCGACATAGGTACCATTGAGCTGCAAGCCATGTTGGTCCGCTTGCTCGGTCTGTACTGGTAACGACTTAACACCCAGCACCGCAGCCACGGTTTCTTGCAGCAGCACAGCGTCATGAGCGAAACCCAAAATTTGACTTGGGGTACTATCAGTATCAGAAACTGAGTCAGTCGTTGAGCGCTGTGACTCCGCGTTACCAACGGTGGCAGAAGGGCCGTCTTGCAAATTTAGCGTGTTTTTTTGCTTACTTTTTGGCTTATTGTTTAATTGTGACACAAACGACTCAGTAGATGATGACCATGTTGGTCAGTGGTAGTGAAAATCAGATAAAAATAAACAAGTTATGCCTTGCCTAGCGCTATTATCGCAAGGATACGCTGCTAGTCAAGCACTGCACAGGGTTTTCATTAAAAATATCGCAGCTGTCTGTTATACTAGCGCCATATTTTACGCTATTTTTTGACAGCGGTAGCCATTCTTTCGTCGATATTTACATCGCGATATGTACGTCGCGATATTTACATCGCCATATTTCCAGTCACATAATTTGTGGCCGTTTTTGTTTTTTGCCGACAATTACTTATCACCGATAACAACACTTTTGAGATTCCTAATTATGCAAACATCGACCACGGGCAGCAATCGCCCTATTCGTACACGTATCGCTCCTTCGCCTACTGGCTTTCCACACGTCGGTACTGCTTATATCGCGCTGTTTAATTTGGCTTTTGCCAAAGCCCATGGCGGCGAGTTTATCTTACGTATCGAAGATACTGACCAAACACGCTCGACTGAACAGTCCGAAAAAATGATTTTGGACGCTCTCCGCTGGGTCGGTCTAGACTGGAGCGAGGGTCCAGATATCGGTGGCCCACACGCTCCTTATCGTCAAAGCGAGCGCAGTGATATTTATAAACAGCACGCAGAGCAACTGCTAGACAGTGGTCACGCATTCCGTTGTTTTTGCACCAGTGCAGAGCTAGATGCCATGCGTGCGGCACAAATGGCCAATGGCGAAACCCCGCGTTACGATGGCCGTTATGCCAATTTATCACGCGAAGAGTCCGATAAACTGGTCGCTGAAGGTAAGCCGTACGTGATTCGTATGCGTGTGCCCACCGAAGGCATTTGCCAAGTGCAAGACATGCTGCGTGGCACCGTTGAGATTCCTTGGGAACAGGTCGATATGCAAGTACTGTTAAAGACCGACGGTATGCCCACCTACCATCTGGCCAACGTCGTCGATGATCACTTGATGGAAATCACTCATGTCATGCGTGGCGAAGAATGGCTAAACTCTGCGCCTAAGCATCAACTGCTATATGAGTACTTTGGTTGGGAAATGCCGACGCTGTGCCACATGCCACTGCTGCGTAATCCAGATAAATCAAAACTATCTAAGCGCAAAAACCCAACCTCTATCACCTACTATCGTGATGCAGGCGTATTGCCTGAAGCCTTGCTCAATTATCTCGGTCGTATGGGCTACTCCATGCCTGACGAAGCAGAGCAGTTTACCTTAGAAGAAATGATTGCCAGTTTCGATATTCAGCGTGTATCGCTTGGTGGTCCTATTTTCGATATCGAAAAACTCAATTGGCTCAATGCCGAATGGCTACGTGGTCTCACGCCTGAACAGCTCAAAAACAAGATTCTTGACTGGGCAAGTGACAGCGACAAGCTCACGGCGATTGCCGCAGCGATTCAGCCACGTATCGAGCTACTTTCTGATGCAGTGAACTGGGGTGGCTTTTACTTCCAAAACTTACCCGATATCACTGCAGAGAGCTTTACCCATAAGACACTGACGCCAGAACAGATCATTGAGACGCTGCAATTCGCGCTTTGGCAGCTAGAAATCCTACCAACGTGGTCAGAAGAAAATATCTACGCCACGCTAAAAGGACTTGCCGCCCATCTTGATATTAAGATGCGCGACTTCATGGCGCCGTTCTTTATCGCTATCGCTGGTAGCACCTCATCGACGCCAGTGATGAACTCGATGGCAATTATCGGCGCTGATATGACCCTGACACGCTTGCGTCATGCGGTTGATGTGCTCGGCGGCCTCGGTAAAAAGAAACTGAAAAAGCTTGAGAAACAAGCAGCCGAATTTCCCGATTTTTTGTCAGCCACTGAATAGTTTAAAAGCTGAATAGCTTATCTGCTGAATCATCAGTAAGCTAAACTTGTCGTGTTTAAAAGGGTCAGACCAGTTCTGACCCTTTTTCGTTCTTAATCAGTCTTACCACTCTCATACAATCAAACTTCTTAATTGGAGTAAACATAGCCGCCAAAACCGTCACGATAGAAAGCAAAGATTAGGTCTTTAGCACCCCAAAGTAAGCCCCGAAATATTACGATGCCATCGAAAATCGCAACGCGACCAAGTCTAACGATGTTCAGACACAGCCTATAAAAGCCTCAAAGCCACTCATAAAATCACTCATAAAATCACTCATAAAATCAATCTGATAGAAAACGTGAATGCTATGGTATGAACTACCCACTACCTTAGAGGTAGGGGTTTCTTAGGTAATGCTCATACTTG
>NZ_JAKDUI010000279.1 GCF_030457785.1 Psychrobacter sp.
ATTAATCTGATAAACCAAAATTAACGACAGTATGCTGCGTTACTACTCTAATAACAACTGAATAAATGGCGGTGAAGGAGGGATTCGAACCCTCGATACGCTTACACGTATGGTTCCTTAGCAGGGAACTGGTTTCAGCCACTCACCCACTTCACCTAACGAAATAAGACACTTATAAAACATATAAATACAGCATCATGCTAGTGATGCGTCTCATGTCGTGGGCGATTATTATAACAAAGCAAAATTGAATTGCAAGCGTTGTCTACCAATTTAATCCTGCTTTTATCATAATTATTGGTTTAAATAATTTCGTCTCTTTCCTAGGGTGCTTTTTATCTTTCAAATAGTCATAAACACCAGATAAATCAAAGCCCAACAAAAACAACAGTGCATTGAACATCGAGTGTCGAATATTAAGTGTCGAGTATTAAGTATCGAGATTTTCGTCAGCTATTTTTCGATTATCCCCCAAAACACACCTTACTCTACTCTCGTCGTATCGTTATAACTTTCTATATAGCAGCAGAACAAACCCGATTTCACTGTACCGCGCTGCTATTTACTACGACGGCTGTATGACTATGGATTTTTTAGTAAGGGATGGCTATAGTGTTCAGGGTATGTTGAATATTCGACCATGGCATTGGTAAAGACGTTTATAAATGTTTAACACGCTCTACTATTTATTTATGCAATAAAGATCAGGAGGTTTTATGCGACCAGTGGTACTTTGTTTTTCAGGATTGGATCCATCAGGTGGTGCTGGGTTACAAGCAGACATAGAAGCCGTTGGTCAAGCAGGTGCGCATGCCGCCATCGCTTGTACGGCAGTCACCATTCAAAGCTCACAGCAAGTACTTGGTTTTGAAGCTTGTGCAGCCAGTCTCGTAAAGAATCAGGCCATGGCAGTACTTGATGATCTACCTGTTCAGGTTATCAAATCCGGTATGCTGGGTACCACTGACAACATTGCCATGCTGACTCGCTTATTTGCCGAGCACAGGATTGCTGCCGATACGCCATTTGTATTGGATCCAGTATTGGTCGCAAATAGTGGTGGCAGTTTGGGCGATGAGCAAACCTTAGTAACCGCGTTTAGAGAACTCATTGCTTACTCTACTTTGATCACACCAAATACGCATGAGCTACGTGCGCTGAGTGGTGAAGAGGACTTGCATATCGGTGCACAAAAACTATGCGCCCAAGGTGCTCATGCCGTATTGGTCAAAACCTCGCATGACTTTGAGAGCGGCGACATCAAGCAGTATCTTTATATAAAGGGTGAGATGGTTCATCAAAGTACTTTGCCACGCCTCAATGGTGAGTTCCATGGTTCCGGCTGCTCGCTAGCAAGCTTCATCGCCGGACGGTTGGCAATGGGTGACACACTTATCGATGCCGTTACCTCAGCAGACAACTGGATAACCCAAACACTACGGGCGGCTGACGTACCGCACCCTGATGATAGCAAAGCCCAGTTGATACCAAATCGCTTTATCCGCTCTTAAGCTGCTAAGTTGCTAAGTTGCTAAGCGCTTATTGGCTCACAAACAGCCACTAAAAAGGCGCTCTATCTCAGATAGAGCGCCTTTTCATTTGAATACTGTAACGCCTTTGCTTTAGTAACTTAGATTAGAGAAGATTAACCTAACATTTGCATAAAGTTGGCAGTCAAACCACCAATCAATATCTCGAGCAACCAAAAGGCCAAAAAGGCAACCATTGGTGACAAATCAAGCATACCCAAGTTTGGCGTGATGCGACGAAATGGTGCCAAGATCGGCTCTGCCAGCTGCATGATTATGCCGATTATCGGATGATCAGATCTGGTAAATACCACAATCCAACTGACGATAATCGAGCCAATCACCAAATAGCGACACATACGCAAAAAGTCTAAAATCAAACTGGTCGTACCAGTAAAGAACAATGGTACAGGAGCAATGCCTTGATGCGTCAGTGCAGCTTTACCAGAGATGTCAATTAAGCGAATCAAAAACATCAATACAATAGCCGCAAGACTGATACGACCGTCTGCAACCGTGGGGAATATGCGCCCAAAAACATCAACAACATGGGTCGCTTTGTAAGCAGGGGCAACCATCGGATTGCTAGCATCCATTCCTGCAAATTGTAGCATGAAACGAATAAACACTAACATCATGGCGAAGGTAGTGACCAAGTCAAAAATTTGAAATAACGCGTTGCTCATGGATGGCTACTCAATGTACATTATTAACAGGTTCTGGGATAGAAGTTTCATTATAAGGTATTTTAATCATGCTGTATGAGGCATCTCACGAATCATGACATGCCCCATCAATAAACGGCAAACCGTTAATGGTTTTCACTAGGGTGTGTATAGAATTCAAATCAGGGGCAACCAGATAAAGACACAAGCGAGCATTACCGCCGCTGCATAGCTATCTTTGA
>NZ_JAKDUI010000051.1 GCF_030457785.1 Psychrobacter sp.
TAGTTACAATGACTTATAAGGTTTTCTTGTCATATTTACTATCCATCAAAATGATGTTTTCTTTGGTTTTATTCAAAAGGCGTATCAGCTTTTGAGATTAATCACGCGGTCACAATCAGCGTTATATATAACCTGAGTTTAAGCCAAATCTTATTTGCACAACGCTTACAGTGGTTATTGTTAATAATCAAACACTCTCAACCTTGCGTTAGTGGCTCATCATTGGATTCGTCACTTGGTTCTGAGTTGGGTGGTTTACTCGGTTATGCGTATTTTGGGGTTATGATAGCAAGCTAGGTCCGTAATGACAGTTTAACTTGTAAGCATTTGCTACGTTTTTATGAGTCATTCAGATTCCATTATTTAGCCATTATCTGACTTGTTTTATCTTGTTCAGCCGTCTTTAAAAAAGACTTTTTAGGATGTTTATTATGCCTCTAGCTCATGCGGATGTAGTGACTAAGTTAAACCAAATAGCAGACACTGCGTTGGTACAGTTGGTATATGTCAGTAGTCTAACACTGCGCTCACGATTGAGTACCACGATATTTGAAGACATAGAAAGTAAGGCACGTGAGTACAACGAGCGGAACTTTATTACAGGGGCCTTGTGTTATGGCAATGGTCACTTTTTACAGTGTGTCGAAGGTGAAAAATCTAAAGTTTCCGCCCTCTTAGAGCGTATACTTGCGGACGAACGCCATCAGAACATTGAGGTTCTGCTATTACAGACCGTAGAGCAGCGTAGTTTTACTGACTGGCGCATGCGTATGGTGTTTTTGGAGCGTTGGCTTTGGTCACCAGCGACGAAGCAGCAAGCGGACCAGTTATCGCCATATTTACCGTTTGTGCCTCACGGCTGGTCGTTTGAGCGTACAGAGCAATTCTTAGAAGTCATCAAAACCTTTGAAAATCACCCACACGTCAATGCCACTGGGATTACTTATAATGCGTTGGGCAATATGGTACGGCATATCGCAGCACCACATCAGGCTTTTTTGGTTGTTCAGGGCTCGTTAAGCGTACTTTTGGCTGTCGCTTTGGTTTTACTGTTTCTATAAATAAATTCGTTTGCTTAAACCAGACTCGTTCCCTGAAATAATATTTGGATAGAGGCGCTAATATGAAAATGCCGCTAGGGCGTGTCGTAAATATTAGCATAAGGTTTTGAGGTGATTTATAAACGTATAAGGCATATGCGACTATGCCTTATGACTGTCTATTAAATAACTGTCTATTAAATAACTGTCTATTAAATAACTGCTCATTGAATGACTGTTTGCTGAGCGATCAATCACATATCAAACAGTTTGCCACGATTCATAATATTATTTGGATCAAACACTTTTTTGACTTCTCTGAGATAATCAATCTCAGTCTCGCTGCGGCTATAGCTGAGATACGGTTTTTTCGTCATGCCGACGCCATGTTCAGCCGATACCGAGCCACCATATTTTTGCACTGTCTCAAATACATACTTGTTCACGAGCTGACATTCGGCAAAGAAATCGTCTTTGCTCATGTTTTCAGGCTTCAAAATATTGAGATGCAAATTACCATCACCGATGTGACCGAACCAACACACTTCAAAATCGGGATAGTTGCTGCTGACGATATGATCAATCTCAGCGATAAACTCAGGTACATAGCTGATTAATACAGAGACGTCATTTTTATAAGGGGTAAAGACCGAGATAGTCTCAGAGATGTATTCACGTAGCTTCCACAGTTCTGCTGCCTGCGCCAAGCTTTGGCTCATGACACCGTCAACGACCCAGCCTTGTTCCATGCAATGTTCAAATATTGCCATGGCTTTGTCCATGATCGGCTCATATGGCGCTTCAAACTCTAGCAGTGTGTAAAACTTGGTGCGTGATTCGAATGGCTCTTGGACTTGACCGTGTGCCATGAGCTTGTCAACCGCCACATCGTCAAAGAACTCAAACGCAGTCAAATCAATTTGCGCTTGAAAGGCAGCCAGTACACTCATCACATCATTGAAGCTGTCCATGCCCAGTACCATGACGTTTAGGTCTTGTGGCTGACGTTCAAGTTTGATTTGTGCATGTGTTACCAAGCCCAAAGTCCCTTCGCTACCGATAAACAGCTGACGTAAGTCGTAACCAGTGGCGTTTTTAATCATGCCACGGTTCAGATGCAAGATATCGCCTTTGCCGGTGACAACCGTCAGACCCATGATCCATTGACGAGTCATCCCATAACGAATAACCTTAATACCACCAGCATTGGTGCCGATATTGCCGCCGATCTGACTGGATCCTGCTGAGGCAAAATCGACAGGGTAGTAGAGGTCTTTTGATTCTGCGAACTGTTGCAGTTGTTCGGTGATGACGCCTGCTTCAATTTCAACCATGCGATCAGCAGGATAAAACTCTCCGATTTGGTTCATTTTATCCATACTCACGACTATCTCACCATTAGCAGCGACAGCGCCGGCAGAAAGACCAGTACGTCCACCGCTTGGCGTTAAGACCACGTTGTGCTCATTCGCCAGCAGTACGACGGCTTGCACTTGTTCGGTGGTCTTTGGAAAGACAATGGCGGCAGCAGCTGGGGCAAAATGTTTGGTCCAGTCTTTACCCCAGTGCTCTAGGCTATCAGGGTCGGTTTTAATTTGGGCTGTGTCAAATTGATGGGTATCTAGTAACGCGCTTAAAATGCTCTGAACGGCGTCTGTATTTGTGTTAGAGGTGTTCTGAGTAGATAAAGAAGTCATGGTTAAATCTCGGTATAAACGTGATTGCAATGCATAAAAAGGATTATTATATCGCTAAATCGATACAATTAGGCGGTTTAAATGTGTTTATATGGGGCGTGTCCTCATGGGGACAATAAGCGTTTAAAGTTCAAATGACGCGTTAGGTTTAAATGTCATAAACAGTGCAGGTGTAAGCAATAGTATGAGCGTCTATGGGTAAAATAACTCAATCGCCTATGACAGTCATGATTTACTATATCATAAAAAATTTTCAGGCCTGATAATCAATATTTCATCTAATCTGCTAACATCGAGGCTGAATATTGTGTAAGATATCGGGACTGCTTGAGTTTCATCTATCATAGCTTATCTCTTAGATAATTTTATAAGACAATTATAGGACAGTTCTATATGGCGTTATCACTACAAAAAGACAAAATTCGTTTTTTATTGCTTGAGGGCTTGCACGACAATGCCTTAAAAGTACTAGAAGGCGCAGGCTATCATAACATCGAAAATATCAGTCACGCTTTGGATAAAGATGAGCTGATCGAAAAAATCAAAGACGCTCACTTTATCGGTATTCGTTCGCGTACCCAGCTCACTCGTGAAGTACTAGAGCATGCTCATAAGCTGATCGGTATTGGCTGTTTTTGTATCGGCACCAACCAAGTTGACTTGGAAGCCGCTCGTGACTTAGGTATTCCTGTCTTCAATGCGCCATTCTCAAACACTCGCTCGGTGGCTGAGCTGGTCTTGGCCGAAGCCATCATGCTATATCGTGGCATCCCCGCCAAGAATGCGACAGTACATCGCGGTGGTTGGGGTAAGTCTGCGCTGAATTCACATGAAGTGCGTGGCAAGACCATCGGTATCGTTGGCTATGGTTCTATCGGCTCACAGCTGTCTGTACTGGCAGAAAGCTTCGGTATGAAAGTCATTTATCATGACGCAGTCACTAAATTGCCATTGGGCAATGCAGTACAAGTAGGTAGCTTAGAAGAGCTGCTATCGACTGCTGATATCGTGTCCTTGCATGTCCCTGATGTACCAAGCACTCGCTACATGATGAAGGCTGAGCAGTTTGCACATATGAAAGACGGCAGCTACTTTATCAATGCTGCTCGTGGTACCTGTGTGGAGATTGATGACCTTGCGGCGGTGATTGAGTCTGGTAAAGTATTGGGCGCTGCGATCGATGTGTTTCCAAAAGAACCAAAATCAGCGGATGAAGAGTTCGAGTCACCACTGCGTAAATTTGATAATGTGATTTTGACACCACATATCGGTGGTTCAACACAAGAAGCGCAAGCAAACATTGGTCTTGAAGTAGCGGATAAGTTCGTTAGATATTCTGACCAAGGTGATACAGCGACAGCCGTCAACTTCCCAGAAGTGTCTATCCCATTCAAGGAAGGCTCACATCGTCTGCTACATATCCACAAAAACGTGCCAGGCGTACTGTCTCAGATCAACCGTCTGTTTGCTGAAGCGCATATCAACATCTTAGCGCAAAGCTTGATGACAGAAGGTGATGTGGGTTATCTGGTCATGGACGTGGATTATAACGATTCAAGAGCAGCTTTAGATCAACTGAAAGATGTAGAAGAAACGATTCGCGTACGTATCTTGTTCTAAAGCTGATGTTTACCGCGTCGCTTTTTGCTGGCGTGGTACCTAGGTTATGTCACGATTCAAATGATGCCACGACCTAGTAAACATCATAAAAAGGGAGGCTCTAATCAATAGAGCCTCCCTTTTTTTCATTGCTAGTCTATCACGGTGGTGGTTCAGTTGCTGACGCTTCAGACCGACAGAGACTGAACTTAGTCAGTTTTGCTTTTTTTACTAGCTTCTGCGTGACGACGTGCTTCGGTCTTGGCGGTTTTACGCTTTTCTATGACGTCTAGCACGTCACTACCAATATGGGCTTCGCCACGTTGTTTTGCGAGCTGCATTTGATGCTCACGTTCGCGGAAACGTGCTTTTTGCTCGTCAGTGGCTTTATCAATACAGTGCGGGCATGACTCGCCTTTGGTATAGGCAGCACTTTGCATCTCTTCGGCTGTGATAGGCATGCGGCAGGCAAAGCATTGCTCGTAGCTGCCTTTTTCTAGGTTATGATTGACCGATACACGGTTGTCAAACACAAAGCAGTCGCCTTGCCACATAGAGTCACTGGTAGGGACTTCTTCAAGGTACTTTAAGATACCACCTTCTAAATGATAAACCTCTTCAAAACCTTGTTCGCGCATATAAGCGGTTGATTTTTCACAGCGGATACCGCCAGTGCAAAACATGGCCACTTTTTTATGCTTGGCAGGGTCTAGCTCTTTTGCTACATATTCTGGAAAATCACGGAAGGTTTCGGTATTTGGGTTGACGGCATTCTGAAAAGTACCGATTTGCACTTCATAATCGTTACGGGTATCAATGAGCGTCACATCTGGGTCAGAAATTAACGCATTCCACTCGCTTGGTTTTACATAGCGACCAACGGACTGTAATGGATCGATACTTTCCACGCCCATAGTGACGATTTCTTTTTTGAGTTTGACCTTAGTACGATAAAAAGGCTGTGCGTCAGTATAAGATTCTTTGAACTCAAAGCGACCGATGGCTTCGACACTGCGCAGATAGTCAAGGACGGCATCGATGCCTTGGCGGCTACCAGAAATCGTGCCATTTATGCCCTCGCTGGCGAGCAATAAGGTACCTTTGACGTCATTATCGAGCATAATATTTAAAATTGGCTCGCGGTACTGCTCAAAGTCTGCAAAACGTGTGAATTTATAAAGTGCCGCAACGACGATATTATTGGTCACGCTATCGTAAGCGGGGGCTGATTTGCTGTCAGTTGTCATGTCTGGGGTGTTGTTGTTCTCGGTACTACTGCCTTGAGTTTGGCTCATGGTTTTCTCCTGCTGGCTAGGTCGCAAACCTAGTGCGTTGGGTTTAAGTTCTCTGTGGATTTTAAAACATTAATATAATCGTGGTATTAGATAATGCGCGCGTAGTTTAGCAAATTTAGTAAGATGTTTGAATGTCTTATAAAAGCATGTGTTTGAATTTAAGTTGTTTTAGGTTACATATCGATCTTTAATGAAGGTAGACTATAGTAGTAAAAAATACAGTCAAAGGAGATGACTTATGAGTAGTGAATCAATGAATACCTCTAGCAAACCTGATATCAGCCGTTATCCTGTACCTGATTTAGACAGCCTACCGGATGACATTCGCGAGCGTATTCTTGCAGTACAAAAAAAAGCTAAGTTTATTCCCAATGTCTTTATTGTGTTGGCATACCGTCCAGCAGAATTTAGAGCGTTCTTTGCGTATCATGATGCCGTTATGGAGAGAGAAGGTAGTACACTGAGCCCTGCCGAAAAAGAGATGATCATCGTCGCTACCAGTGCTGCCAATAGCTGCCAATATTGTGTCGTCGCACACGGAGCGCTATTGCGAATATTTTCAAAAGAGCCGCTACTGGCTGATCAGATAGCGGTCAACTACTTACATGCGCCGATTACGATGAAGCAAAAGCAAATGCTGGCATTTTCAGTCAAGCTATGCCGAACGCCAGAGCTCATCGAAGATGCTGATTATGCTCAGTTAAGAGCACAGGGTTTTAATGATGAAGATATTCTCGATATCGCTGGTGTCACTTCGTTTTTTGGATTATCAAATAGAATGGCGATTGTGATGAATATGCAGGCAAACACAGAGTTCTATACTATGGCGCGTGAACCAAAAAAATAAAAGAGCCTAAAACAATGAGGTTGAAATCAAAAAATCCAGCTCAAAGGCTGGATTTTTATTATTAATAACGGTTTGCAAGCTTACTTGCTTTATTTGCTTTGCTTTATTTGCTTTGAAACCAGCTATCTGCTTGGCTACGAGCGCTAGCAATGTCTGAGCTTGATAAGTTCAATGCCAATTGACCGATTTTACCGCGAGCCTTGCTACGCACTTTTTCGTCGAGCATGCCGTCACGGGCTGCCAAGTCGTACCATTTATAAGCATCAACCAGGTTTTCTTGCTTTTCATCTAGCAGAGCAAGCGTATAGCTAGCGCGGTTATCGCCACGCATAGCGGCTTTTTCTAACCATTTACGAGCTTCTTGTAGGTTGGGCTGTACGCCTTCACCACGTAGATACATGATAGCGAGGTTTAGCTGAGCAGGTGCCACGCCCTGTTCTGCTGCACGCGTATACCACTGCATGGCTTGTTGCGTATTTTGGGTAATGTCTTGCCCTTTTTGTAGGCGCTTGGCCAAATAGAACTGTGCGTGATCATTACCTTGAGCGGCGCGAGCAGACAGTTCACTGACTGGCATCAACTCAAAACGTGAGGTGTCCAGTGGTACATTAGATATTAGTTCAGCATTGGCCAGACCTGCGCACGAAAACAAGGCAGTAAACAACGCAGCTTTCAATAGTTTCATAGCAGCTCCAAAAGTAGGCAGTTAATAAGCAGAAAATCGTACCAACGACAGCATAGACCGTGTGTCAGTGACATTAATTTGCTAGCTTACCACCCAAGTTTACGAAACTCAAATACTAATTACAGGAACAACCAGTTAGTTGTTTCATATTGTTTGCAGTAAAATCATGCAGTTACTTTAGGCTTATACACTGTTAATAATCGGTTAAGGTGTCACAGATCCGACGTCAAAGACTGATTGTCGCGTGACTCATCTAAAGCAAAACCTGTGTCATTTCTTCATTGTTACGCGGTAAATAGCGACATCTGCCAACAGGTTGGGTGCTCGTCTAATCAAGGATGTCACCAACGGAGAGTGCGCTTTTTCTGAATCACTGACAGCAAAGCGATTGATGATATCAATATTATGCTGGGCACAAAGCTGTTCAAAATCTTGAAAAGTACATAAATGGATGTTTGGTGTGTTGTACCAATCATAGGGCAGTGCTTCTGAAACTGGCATCAGACCCTTCAGTCCTAAGTGAAGACGGTTTTTCCAATGGGCAAAGTTAGGAAAGGTGATGACGGCTTCATGAGCGACTCGCAGCATGTCTAATAGTAGTACATCAGGTGATTTGACTGCCTGTAATGCGCGTGCCATGACGACAGTATCGAAGCTGTCGTCAGCGAAGCGTGCCAAGCCATCATTGAGGTCTTGTTCGACGATGGATAGCCCTTGACTAATAGCTTCATTAATCTTGTCTTCATCAATCTCTAGTCCATAACCAGTGACGCCAAGTTTTTGCTGCAAATGCGCGAGCAGCTCGCCATTGCCACAGCCTAAGTCTAAGACATGCGATTGCGGTGCTATCCAGCGTTCGGCCAGCTGATGATCCATTCTCATGAGCGTTCTCCTACAGCTGTTAGATGACTAGTCATAAATGGTGCGGTTAAAAAGCCTTTGACCGCGCCCATATAACGTGGAATGTCGAATAAAAACGAGTCATGGCCGTGTGGGGCGTCGATATTGATATAACTGACAGGCTTTTTCGTAGCCATCAAGGCGTTGACTATCTCTTGTGAGCGCTCAGGAGCAAAGCGCCAATCGGTCGTAAAAGAGACAACCAGATACTGACATTTGGTATGAGAAAAAGCGGATTTCAGAGCGCTGAGTTCGAGCTGTTTGTCATCTCTGTCTGCACCGTCGCCATTGAGAGTGTCAGAATCTGTGTGTGCAGTATTGCTAACATAATCACGGGTTGGGTCAAAATAGTCGAGTGCTTTGGTCATCAGCAAGTAAGTATTGGCATCAAAGTTTTGACTGAAGCGCTCGCCTTGATAGCGTAAATAACTTTCAACTTGAAACTCGACATCATAGCCATACATGAATTTGCCAGATTTCAAATCACGACCAAACTTGGCCTTCATGGCGTCATCGGTTAAGTAGGTAATGTGACCGACCATGCGTGCAAGAATCAGACCTCGGCGAGGGTAGGTGCCTGTCTGTAAGTAGCGTCCGTCTTGGAAGTCAGGGTCAGATAATATGGACTGACGAGCGACCTCATTGAAGGCAATGTTTTGGGCAGATAGTTTCGGTGTGCTGGCGATGATCACACAGCGCTTTAGTCTATCTGGATAGTCAACTGACCATTGCATGGCCTGCATACCGCCCATAGAACCACCGACGACAGCGTGCCAGACGTCAATACCTAGACGGTCTGAGAGCATGGCTTGGGTTTTTACCCAGTCTTTGATGGTAACCAGCGGGAAGTCAGGACCATAAGCTTGTGGCTCACTGCCATCGGCATTGTCTATGGTGTCAGGGTTTACTGTCGTTGGGCCAGTGGAGCCAAAGCAGCTGCCAATGTTATTGACACAGACCACAAAAAACTGATTGGTATCGATGGCTTTATTAGGTCCAATCATGTTGTCCCACCAGCCTGCCTTTTTGTCATCAGTGCTGTGCAATCCTGCCGCATGATGGTTACCAGATAATGCGTGGCAGATCAGGATGGCATTTGACTTGTCACTATTGAGCGTACCATAAGTTTCTATTATCAAATCAAATGAAGGTAGGGTACGGTTGCACTCCAAGGTGAGCGGTTCAGCGAAATGGAAGTTTTGGGGCGTGACGACTCCTACTGAGCCAGCCTTATTGGCTAGTCGGTCTGAATCTAATATTTCTTTGTGGGATTGGTCACTGGTATTATCAGAGCGTGCGTTCAAAGCTACCTCGCAAGACAACAATCATCAATAATATAAAAGCAAAAATAAAAGGCAAAATAGTCATCAATAGATAAACCAACTTGCCCATACGTTTTTAAATGGTTTTGCCTATTGTATGGCGATGCGCGTATGAGTACAACCATCGCGCGGTGTCTTTATTTTAAATACGTCTCAATAAGTGCGTATCAAATTGTACAGCCATCATCTTTACCATGCGTTTGTCGTAGATAAAATGCTACACTAAAGATTGATTATATTAATGTTACATTCAAAGTTTCACCTTATCACTTATTAATGAAAAAACAGCCCTTATGAAGCCGACTCTGCCCCCACGTATTGCCGTACTATTAGTCAATCTTGGTACGCCTGACGAACCAACTGCCCCTGCAGTCCGTCGCTATCTCAAACAGTTTTTATCAGACCCTCGGGTGATTGAAATCCCAAAGTTTTTGTGGGCGATTATTCTGAATCTATTTGTATTGCCAAGCCGTCCCAAGCGCGTGGCAAAGGCTTATGCCAGTATTTGGGACGAAGACTCGCCGATTCGTAAAATCCTGAACAGTCAGGTAGAGCTGTTAGAACCACGCTTGGCAGATAGCGTTGCACCATTTCGAGTGTCTGTACATGCGGCGATGAGCTATGGTAACCCTGGATTACCTGATGTGATGGATACACTGCGTGAAGAAGGTGTAGATCATTTCGTCATTTTGCCATTATTTCCGCAGTATTCAGCGTCCTCTGGCGGTGCAGTCTATGATGCACTGACTAAATGGACATTGACGCAGCGTAACTTGCCAAACTATACGATCGTAAAAGACTATTTTGCCCATCCGCTATACATTCAAGCGTTGGCTGACTCGATACGACGCTTTCAAGCAGAGCATGGTAAGCCGGATAAGCTGATGTTTAGCTTTCACGGTATTCCACAGCCTTATGCAGATAAGGGCGACCCATATCCTAAGCGTTGTAAATGCACGGCAGCACAGGTGGCACATGCGCTTGGGTTGCAAGAAGATGAGTGGATTATCAGCTTTCAATCTCGCTTTGGCAAGCAAGAATGGGTCAAGCCTTATACCGATGTGGTGTTAGAGGATTGGGGCAAGTCTGGCGTAAAATCAGTGCAAGTTATCAGTCCTGCATTTTCTGCTGATTGTCTCGAGACACTTGAAGAGTTGGCGATTGAAAACCGCGAAAACTTTCTAGCGGCAGGCGGGCAAGAGTATCATTATATCCCTGCATTGAATCTCGATGAAGCACATATTGATTTACTAGAAGCACTGAGTGGCCCACTAGTAAAAGGCTGGGCAGGAACACTGGATGGCTGGGTGTAGACATTTTACTTGATTGACAGGTAGTGCGCTAAAAACGACTGTACATATTGTGCAGTCATTTTTTTGTCTAATAGATTCGTTCAGTAGATTGGTTCAACAAAGTCTGATGAAAAAAAGTTGGGCATTTAATCGTTAATATGCAAAGCTGTGTTGACCAAAATTTTGCTAAATAACATTGATCTACTTTCATTGATCAACTCTATAACTGCCCAACCTTACTTTGAGGAAAAGTATGTCTAACTTTAATCACTCACAACAGTCACAGGTTTTTTTGCAAAAAAATGGTAGTCAACCACCAAATTTGCCGCCAATGGATGAATATGGAGATCTGTTACCACAGTTATTATCTGGTCCAAGAAAGTGCGAGAAAGGGGCAGGGTTGAGCTGGCTACTTAAAGCATTTGAGTTGTTTAGAGACCAGCCGTTGTTGTGGTTAGCTATTGGTGTCGTTTATCTCATTATTTTTGCTATTGGCGGTAGCATTCCCTTCATTAACTTTATTTTTCCTTTTCTGTCTTTTGTTTTTATTGGTGGAATAATAAAAGGTTGTGCGGATCAGTCTGCAGGCAAAGAGCTGAGGTTTGATCATCTTTTTTCAGCATTTAACACGCACATCAAGCCATTGATTATCTTATCTATCTTGTATGCGGTGGTACTTATTGTTGCGATGATACCCATAGCGCTAATATTTGGTGGTATGGCTATGTCTGCAGTTTATCAATCAGACAGTTTTGCTCTTATAAGTGTGGTGGTAGGTATTTCATTGGCCTTTATACTGGTCACTCCTATATTGATGATTATTTGGTTTGCGCCAGCTTTGATTGTGCTTCACGATGTGAAACCAATGCAGGCAATGAAAATGAGTTTTCGGGGTTGTGTAAAAAATCTGCTGCCATTCTTGGTGTTTGGTTTGATGGCACCGATATTGATGCTACTAGGGACTCTCTTTACGCTTGGACTGGGGCTGATAGTGTTATTGCCAATAGGCATGATTACTTATTACACCAGTTATCGCGATGTTTGGACCGATCAACCATTATCGGCGATGTAAGGTAAGCCGGATAAAGCTACAGACTCAAATGCGTTATTTAATTTATGGATTAAGTGGGTATTTATGGTGCTGGCGCAAAATATGGTCAAAATATTTTAAAATCGCTACAGTGCTACTGGGATAAATTTTTCGCGGCCTCTGTGAATATAGCACGCAAGTAAAATTTGTAACAGTAGCACGATAATACAATCGTACTGGTTTTATATTTTTTCTACTATAGGGCTGGTGCAAAAACTGAATCCTGAGTAAAAAGACCACCGAATCTCGGTGGTCTTTTTTATCGTTAAGAGTGTGTTGTAGGTGTTATAGGTAGAGCCGATGCTGTTGGCTTAATCAGTTTACTCGGCTCCGACTTTGGTGTTTACCCAGCGAATGAGAGAGTCTGGTGTGACCTGTGAAAGCTTCTGAAAAACTTTGGCTGGCATGCCGACAGAGTAATGCGTGCTTTTGATCTTACGATTCGGGCTGATGGTCAACTTGCACATTGTTTTTGCGACATCATTGACACTCAGGTTGACACCCAAACGTTCAATGCTGGTGACATTGATGTCTTTTGTCATATCTGATTTGACCCATAGTGGCATCACATCGATGACCTTGATACCGAGTTTTTCGTACTCAATGTTCAATCCTTCGGTCAGACCACGGACAAAAAACTTGCTGGCTGAATAAGCCGCGACTTCAGACTGACCGTAGATAGCTGATGCGGAGGATAAGTTGAGGATTTTGCCATCCTGACTATCAGCCAGATAAGGCGCTAGTTTATGACAGCCAATCAGCACGCCTTTACAGTTGATGTCGATTAACGACAGCTGCTCATTTAGATCGGTGGTTGGCAATGTACCAGTAACCAGCACACCCGCGTTATTAATCAGTACGTCGATAGCACCAAAGCTATCAATCATTTGAGTAATGGCATCGTCCCATAGATCTGGCTGGGTAACATCCAGCTGACCAATGATGATGCGGTTTTTTTTCAGTGCTTTTTTTAGTACTCTGTCTTTAACAGCATTTTCAAGCGTGGCAGTGTTGGTAGCAAATAAGCCAACATTGTGGCCTTTTGCCACCAGTTTTTTGGCAGTAGCCAAACCGATACCACGCGATGCGCCTGTAATCAATATATTCATAGTGCCTCACTGGATAATTTTTTGGTCATTATTATAAGGGTGTTGCCGTAGCTATTTCATAGTATCGCATATATAGCGACATTCGGTGAATTTGTGCTACTTATAAACACGACCAAATTTAACATTTTACCGCAGAAATCCCCTACCTCTAAGGTAGTGGGATGAATGC